>NZ_JBEYVX010000050.1:0-42511 GCF_040644195.1 Streptomyces sp. NPDC047014
CGGCGTTTGAGGCGCGGGGGCCCGGGGGCAGCGCCCCCGCAACGGCGCCGCACCCGGCAGATCAGCGGCACCCCAGGAGCAACGGCCAAGCCCGCGGCCTAGCGAAGGGCGTCCGCCACCTCCCGAGCCGCATCGACCACCCGCGGCCCCACCCGCTCCGGCACCGCGTCCGCCAGCATCACGACCCCCACGCTCCCCTCCAGCCCCGATATCCCCACCAGCGGCGCCGCAGCCCCGCTCGCCCCCGCTTCGAGCTCGCCATGCGTCAGCGTGTAGCCCGGCTCGATCAGCGAGCCCTGCCGCGCCGCCAGGATGGCCCGCCCCGCGGCCCCGCGGTCCAGCGGATGGCGGAACCCGGCCCGGTAGGCCACGTGGTAGTCCGTCCAGGTGGGTTCGACCACCGCGACCGCCAGCGCCTCCGTACCGTCCACGAGCGTCAGATGCGCCGTCGCCCCGATGTCCTCGGCGAGGGACCGCAGCGCGGGCAGGGCCGCCTCGCGCACCAGCGGATGCACCTGCCGCCCCAGCCGCAGCACCCCGAGCCCGACCCGGGCCCGCCCGCCGAGGTCCCTCCGTACCAGCGCGTGCTGTTCGAGGGTGGCGAGGAGGCGGTAGACGACGGTGCGGTTCACGCCGAGCCGGTTGGACAGCTCGGTGACGGTCAGACCGTGGTCGGTGTCTGCGAGGAGTTTGAGGACTCTGAGCCCTCGGTCGAGAGTCTGGGAGGTTTCCGCGGTCACGACGCCTCTCCCTCTTTCGGTGAGCGGCGGTGACTCTCGCAAAGGTGCGCCGCCGGTCCCGTGGCGGCGCACAGGAGAGGCCGCCGGTAGCGGCCATTGCACCGGCTGCGCTCCCGCGGCGGCGCTGCCACGGTGCGTTCGATGCGGGGACAGTAGCGAGCAGGTCCGCTCAGCGGAAGGGCTCGTCCAGAATCCGGGCGCGCACTACCCCTTTATGCCGTTTCCTGACCGCACTCGGTGCCGTTTCGTGACCACACTCCGACCACACTCCGACCACACCGGACAGCGACGGGGTCCGTGCGAAACTCCGCACGGACCCCGTCCCCTCACTCGTCTGCATCCCTGGTGGAATCACCGCATCCGGGTGGCCCACTCCTGCACCTTCTTGATGCGCTCGCGCAGCTGCCCCGCCGTCGCCTCCGCGCTCGGCGGCCCTCCGCAGACCCGGCGCAGCTCGGTGTGGATCACGCCGTGCGGCTTGCCGCTCTGGTGGACGTACGCGCCGACCATCGTGTTGAGCGACTTGCGCAGCTCCAGCAATTCCTTGTGCGAAACCACCGGCCGCCGGTCGGCCGGCAGCTCCAGCAGGTCCGCCTCCGCGTCCGGCTTGCGGCGGCTGTGCGCGATCTGCCGCGACTGCCGCTTCTGCAGCAGCATCTGCACCTGGTCCGGCTCCAGCAGCCCGGGGATGCCGAGGTAGTCCTGCTCCTCCTCGCTGCCCGGGTGCGCCTGCATGCCGAACTCGGCGCCGTCGTAGAGGACCCGGTCGAAGACGGCGTCGGACTCCAGCGCCTCGAAGGACATCTGCTCCTCGTCGCCGGTGTCCTCGTCCTCCTGCCGGTTCGCCTCGTCCATCTCCTTCTCGGACTCGGCGTACGGGTCCTCCTCGCCCTGCTTCTTCGGCCGGTCGAGGACGTGGTCGCGCTCGACCTCCATCTCGTTGGCGAAGCCGAGCAGGTAGGGGATGGTCGGCAGGAACACGGAGGCCGTCTCGCCGCGCCTGCGCGACCGTACGAAACGGCCCACGGCCTGCGCGAAGAACAGCGGGGTCGAGATGGTCGTGGCGTACACGCCGACGGCCAGGCGCGGGACGTCGACGCCCTCGGACACCATGCGGACCGCGACCATCCAGCGGTCGTCGTTCCCGCTGAAGGTGTCGATGTTCTTGGAGGCGCCGGTGTCGTCGGAGAGGACGAGGGTGGCCTTGGTGCCGGTGATCTCGCGGATCAGCTTGGCGTAGGCGCGCGCCGAGTCCTGGTCGGAGGCGATGACGAGGCCGCCCGCGTCGGGGATGCCCTTGCGCACCTCGGTCAGCCGCTGGTCGGCGGCGCGCAGCACGTTCGGCATCCAGTCGCCGCGCGCGTCGAGGGCGGTGCGCCACGCCTGGGAGATGGCGTCCTTGGTCATCGGCTCGCCGAGGCGGGCCTCGATCTCGTCGCCCGCCTTGGTGCGCCAGCGCATGTTGCCGCTGTAGGAGAGGAAGATGACCGGGCGCACGACGCCGTCGCCGAGGGCGTTGCCGTAGCCGTAGGTGTAGTCGGCGGAGGAGCGGCGGATGCCGTCGTTGCCCTCCTCGTACGTGACGAAGGGGATCGGGTTGGTGTCGGAGCGGAAGGGGGTGCCGGTGAGGGCCAGGCGCCGGGTCGCCGGGTCGAACGCCTCCAGGCACGCCTCGCCCCAGGACTTGGAGTCACCGGCGTGGTGGATCTCGTCCAGGATCACGAGGGTCTTGCGCTGCTCGCAGCGGTTGCGGTGCAGCATGGGGCGGACGCCGACACCGGCGTAGGTGACGGCGACACCGTGGTAGTCGCGGCTGAGCGGGCCCGCCGAGTAGTCGGGGTCGAGGCGGATCCCTATCCGGGCGGCGGCCTCGGCCCACTGCTTCTTGAGGTGCTCGGTGGGTGCGACGACGGTGACCTGCTGGACCACGTGGTGGTGCAGCAGCCAGGAGGCGAGGGTCAGGGCGAAGGTGGTCTTGCCCGCGCCGGGGGTGGCGACCGCGAGGAAGTCGCGGGGCTGGG
Organism: Streptomyces sp. NPDC047014; assembly: GCF_040644195.1. Lineage (NCBI taxonomy): Bacteria > Bacillati > Actinomycetota > Actinomycetes > Kitasatosporales > Streptomycetaceae > Streptomyces > Streptomyces sp. NPDC047014. The sequence continues at coordinate 2,762 of NZ_JBEYVX010000050.1, forward strand.
TCTGGATGTACTTGTCCAGCGCTCCCTGCTGCCAGGCGCGCAGCTTGCTGGCGGTGCCCCAGGGGGCACGGCCGGGGAAGGCGGGTGAGAGGTGGTGGGAGGCGGTAGTAGTCACGGTCTCCGGTTCGTGCTCTCGGCGTACTCGGTACGGGGGCAGGCGGTCGTACGTAGGACAACCGGGCCACCCTACCGGGGCGGGCCCACCCCTCGCGGAGGGACAGGCCCGTGACCTCGGCCGGTGCGGCGAGCGTCACACCGGGACCAACTCCCGCAGCCGCACGGCGATCACCGCCACGTCACCGAGGGCACCGGAGGCGACACCGACGACGAGGCCGTGGGCGGCGTCCTGGGCCGATGCGGGCAGGGTCGACGGGGCCGCCCCCTCGGGGCTCCTCCCCCGGCCCCGTCCTCGGGGCTCCTCCTCCCGGCCCCGCCCTCGGGGCCCTGCGGGCCGTCCACCGGGGCCGGGCCTCCGGCCCTCAGGGGGACGGTGCGGCGGGAGTGGTCTGCGGGCGGGCGTGGAGGCGGGTGGCTATCCAGGCGCCTGCCAGGGCTACGCAGGACATCGGGAGGAAGACCACCACGAACGCGGCGGGGTGGGAGGCCGTCGCCGTGCCCGCCGTGAGCGTGTGCGCGGCGCCCACCGCTCCGCCGCCCAGCGCGGCGAAGGCCGCGCCGCCGCCGGCCAGCAGGACCACGTTCGCGAGGGCGTCGGAGATCTGGAGGGCGGCGGAGTTGGCGCCGGCCTCCGTCGGGGCCGACAGCTGGAGCAGCAGCACGCTCGTTGAGCCGATCACCAGCCCCATCCCCAGGCACCCCACCGCCCACACCACCGCCAGCGTCCACACCGGCACCCAGGCGATCAGCACCGCCGGCGCGGCCGCGATGGACAGCGCCACCAGCACCATCCCGAGCACCATCAGCCGTTCCCGGTACGGCGCGACCCGCCCCCGCGACTGCACCCACGAGCCGCCCGCCCACGTCAGCCCGCCCAGCGCCAGCGAGAACCCGGCCAGCGTCGGGCTCAGCCCCCGCTGGGTGACCAGCATCAGCGGAACGAAGCTCTCCGCGGCGATGAACGACCCCGCCGCCACCCCCCGCAGCAGCACCACGGACGGCAGCCCGCGCCGCGCCAGGTACGTACCGCGCGGCAGCAGACCCCGCACGGCCGGCACCAGCAGCGCCGCACCGGCCAGGCCCGGCAGCAGCGAGAGCCACCGCAGGTCCTGGGCGGCGTACTGGAGCAGCCCCGCCCCCACCGAGATCCCGAGCGCCAGCCGGATCCGCCGCCGGTCGAAGGCGACGGGCTCCCCGCCCACCGGCCCGGAGGCCGTCCGCCGGATGGCGGGCAGCGCGACCGCGAGCGGGACGACGACCAGCGCCGGGATCCCGAGGAACACCCACCGCCAGCCGAGGTGCTCGGTGACCGTCCCCGAGGCCAGCGGCCCGACGATGGAGGGGACGACCCAGCTGGCGGCGAAGGCCGCCATGATCGCGGGCCGCAGCCGCTCTTCGTAGGCCCGGCTGACGACGACGTACAACGCGACGATCACCAGCCCGCCCCCGAGCCCCTGCACGGCCCGGCCGAGCACGAACACCCACATCGCGCCGGCCGTCCCCGACACCACGAGCCCGGAGGCGAAGGCGGCGATCCCGACGGTCAGCGGCCGCAGCGGACCCTGCCGGTCGGCCCACTGGCCGGAGAGGACCATGCCGAAGAGGCTGGTGGTGAAGTAGGCGGAGAAGGCGAAGGCGTAGAGCCCGATGCCTCGGAGCTCCCGGGCGGCGACCGGCATGGCGGTCCCGACGGCGGTCGCCTCGAAGGCGATGAGGAAGACGACGGAGATGATCCCGATGCTGAGCGTCCGGTACGCGGGCCCCATGACCCCGCCGTCCCGCGGCGGGGCGGGGGGCGGGGCGGTCTTCTGCGGCACGCGGCGTTCGAGGGCACTCATCGCCCCAGCGTAAGGTGCGCACCCACGTTTAGACCCTGTCCGTTCGACGGATCCACCCCTCGGTCCGCGGACCTAGGCCCCCACCTCCGCATGCGCGGGACGCTACGGCGCCGACGGCGGTGGGAGGGCTGTCGGCCGGGGTGGGAGATTGCCCGTGTTGTCGCAGGAGAGGTGTTGCGCCATGGCCAGGGCGGCCGAGTGGGCCACCGTCAGGTAGGTGTCGGGCGGGCCTTCCGTGGGTGCGGTCTTCTGCCAGTGGTCGGTGAAGGTGCTCGTGATGCGGAGCGGGAGGTCGGTGGTCGAGCCGACGCGGGTGCTCACGCAGTCGAAGCTCACGGCCGCCTGCCTCGCGTCCGCCCGTACCCGGACGCCCGGCCCGCCGCTGTCCGCGCCCAGGCGGAGCTCCGCCCTCCGGTCCCCGCCGCCCACCTGGCCGGTCATGACACACGGCGTGACGGCCGTCTCGCCCGCCGCCGGTCCTGCCTTGTACGCCGCTTCCAGCGCCGCGCCTATGCCCTCGGCCCCGACCGCCTGCCCCTCGTCGCGGACCAGGGCGGAGGACTGGAGCGTACGCTCCACCGCCTGGGCGGCCGCTTCGTTCAGCAGACCGGGGCACGCCTCGGCGATCTCGACCGTGCGCGGCGCGGCCGTCCGCTGCTCGGGCGCGGGCCCCGAGGAGGAGCATCCGGCGGCCAGCACCAGGCAGGCCACCCAGCCCGCGGAACGCACCGCTCCCCCAGCCGGACGGCTCATGAGCCGCCTCCCCCTCGTGCCGGCACGCACCCGCTCCGCGGCTCCCCGGCTCACGGGCGGGCCGCCGCCGCCGAGGCCACCTGGTCCCGGCCCACGGAGTGGGCGTTCGCCGTCTCCTTGGACGCCGCACCCGCCATGACGTCCACCTCGGTGGCCGACATCCCCGTACCCGCCGCCGCGTTGCGCACCGCGTCCGCCGCCGACCTGCTCGACTGCGTCTGCGCGGTGGCGTACATCTCGGAGACCTGCTGCGCCGTCGCGCCGGTCTTCTCCTCGCCCTCCTCCTTCGCCTTGTCGACGAAGTGCTCGGTCACGTCCTCCTGGACCCACTCCACCAGGTCACCGGCCAGCGGGACCAGCTCCAGGTACTTGCCGCCCGCCGCCGTGATGCCGCGGTTGATCCACTTGGCGTTGTCCTCGACGCCCTTGACGTACTCCTCGTTCTTGTGGGCCGTCTCGGCGTGCATGTTCTGGGCGCGGGCCTCCGTCAGCATGCCGGCGATCTGGCCGCCGGGATGGACGGCGTTCTCCACGGCCGTGCCGAGGTCCCCGACCTTGGCGTGGTTGACGACGACGTCGTTGACGAGGACCGCCGTGAACGCCTGGTTGGCGTTGGTGATGGCCCCGTACGCCCCCGGGTCCTGGCCGACGGCGCCCAGGAAGCGGGCCATGTGCGACTTGTTGAACTCGGCCATCTCGCCGTGGGCGTGGATGCGGCCGCTGCCGTTTTCGGCGGACGCCTGGATGTCCGGCATGTACTCGGCGGCCATCTGGCCGAAGTGGCCGGACAGCTCGCTCAGCGGGCCCGCCGGTGCGCCCGGTTTCGCCGCGACCAGGTCCGGGTTGTCGCCGAGTTTTTCGACGATGCGTTCCATCACCGCCGCCATGTCCTTCGTGTGGGCGACCGGCGGGGTGTCCTCCGCGCCCGGGGGACGGTGGGAGACCGCGGTCATCAGGGCGTCGCCGAGGGCCTGTTGGGCCGGGTGGAGGGGGCCGGTGCGGGTGATGTCGAAGCTGTCCATGTACGGCGGCTTGTCGAGCATGTAGTCGACCATGCCGCGCGGCTTGCCGTGCTGGCCCGCGACCGGGCGGTCGTGCGCCGTGACCAGGCCGTCCTTGTCCGTGTCCTCCCGCACCGGCTCGTTGAACAGCGCCGTCGCCGCGTCCGGGTTGTGGGCCAGGGCCTCCATGAGGCCGGTCAGCGGGTAGAAGCCGCGGCCGCCCTCCGCGCTCTGGTTCAGTACGGTCTCCAGCCCGACCGGGGTGTGGAACTCCCAGGCCCGCGGGTCCTTGCGGTCCATGGCGATCATGTCGCGGCCGACGGAGGTCAGGAACTCCGTGTCGTACGATCCCTCGCGCAGCAGCGCGCCGAGCGCCTGGTAGCCGTAGATCTGCCGGACGCCCCCGAAGACGTCCATCTCCTTGCGGCCCGCCTTCATCAGCTGGGTGGTCCAGGCCGCGTCCAAGTGGCCGGGGACGTCCTTGTGGGTGGCGAGGCCGAGCATGGCGCCCATGTCGCTCTGGATGTTCGAGACCATCAGGGCCCGGTCCTTGCCGGGGGCGCCCAGGGAGGTGGCGTCCAGGGACATCGCGGAGTACATGGCGAGGGTGCCCTCGGCGCCGATCGTCCGGTAGAAGCCGGTGGCGAACTCCGGGTCCGCCCGGTTGTCGTCGAGCAGGTCCTCCAGCTCGCGCAGCGCCTCGACGTTGCGGGCCGTGCCGCCGGGGCCGGTGACCGTCTTCATCAGCCCGGCGGCGCGGGCGGCCTGCTCGGCGTCCAGGGTGGTGTGGGCCGGCGCGCTGAAATCGTGGGCGTCCGCGCTGTTCGCCTGCAGGACGCGGACGAGGGAGTCGTCGGCGTCCTGGGCGTCCTCGACCGCGCGGTTGACGCGGGCCTGCCAGGCGTTGCGGTTCTCGGTGAGCGTGCGCTGGTAGTCCGGGTCGTGGCGGGCGGCGTTGCGGTCCGCCTCGGTGGGCAGCGGGACGGCGGTGACCCGCCCGGCCGCGTCGATCCGGAACCCGGCCGCCGGGGCCTCCTCGGCCAGCTTCGCGAGCTGGGCACGGGCCGCCGTGAGGGTGGCGTGGGCGTCGGCGAGGACGAGGTGCATGCCCTTGGCCGCCTTCGCCGCGTCCTCGAACTCCTTGGCCGTCCTGTCGACGAACCCGCGCGCCACCCCGGCCGTGATCCCGCTCCAGTCGGCCTTGTCCGACTTCGCCTTCATGCCGTCGCGGGCGGTGCGGGCCAGCTCGTCCAGCTTGCCGGCCATGGCGGTCCAGTCGGTGACGGCGGTCTGGAGCCGGTCGAGGGGGGCGTTCATGACGTTCTCGTACGTCAGCATGCGGGCGGCCTATTTCAGGTAGGAGTCGACGGCGGACGCGGTGAGGTCGGCGTGCAGCTGCGCTTCGTCCTTGGCGTGGGACTGCAAGGAGTAGCTGAGCCCGTTGGAGATGTTCGCGCAGGCGGCGACGAGGGTCTTCACCTGGCTCTCCCAGCGGGTGTGCGCCGTGAGCAGGGCCGCCCCGGCGGCGAAGCCCTCCTTGGTGAGGGCGGCGGCGGCTTCGGAGGTGGCGGTGGCGGCATGCCGGGCGTCGGTCTGGAGGCGGTGGTGGAGGGCGTACGCCTCGCTGCCGATGGCGCCGATACGGTCCTGGGGGAGAGCGAGGTCGGCGGCCCCGGGGCCCGACCCGGGCCCGGGGGCGGCGGGGGCCTGGTTGAGGCGCAGGGCGGCGTGGGAACGGGCCGTGGCGCGGGCCGCCGACCATTCCTCGTCGAACGACATCGCGGGGACCTCCGGGGGGGGCGTGGGCGGGGTGGCCGGTGTGGGGGCCGGGCTGGGCTGATGCTCGGTTAACGACTGCGGCGTACGAGGGCTGCGGTGACGGCGCCGCCGATGAGCACGCAGGCGGCGAGTCCGAGGCCGAGGCCGGTCCAGGGGGTGGTGCTGTCGTCGTTGTCGTTCTTGGGGGCGGTGGCTGCCTTGTTCGCGGGGGCGGGGGCGGTAGCCGGGGTGGGGGGCGCGGTGGCGGCGGCCAGGTCGGGGAGCGGGTAGACGTCGGCGGGGCCGGGGTCGCCGGGGGTCTGGAGGGCGACGCGGGGGCGTACGACGCCGTAGCCGATGTAGTCATTGCGCGCGGACCCGTCCACGGGCTTACCGGCGGTGTTGAGGAGCACGCGGAGCACCTGGTTGTTGGTCCAGTCGGGGTGAGCGGACCAGAGGAGGGCGGCGGAGGCGGAGGCGAGGGCGGAGGCGTCGCTGGTTCCGGAAGACTTGCACAACCCGGACTTCCCGGCACACGCCGTCACGATGTCAAGGCCCGGTGCGGCCATGTCCACCTGAGGACCGTGCTGAGATTCCTTGGTCGGCTCCCCGGTCTGGGCCACCGCCCCGACGCCCACTACTCCGGGGGTTCCGGCCGGGTAATTGAGCTCGTTCGTGGAATCGCCGTAATTACCCACAGCAGCGAAGACCAACTTGCCCTTGGACAGGGCATACTTCACCGCTTCCGCTCTGCCCCGATCGTCCTCGGGCGTTCCGCTGATCCCCAGGGACATATTGATGATCCTGGCGTCCGAGTCTGCCGCGTAGCGAATTGCCTTGACCCACGTCGGCGTTGCCTTCTCCATGCTGGAGACGAGAATCGGAAGGACCTTGACGCCGGGTGCGAGGCCGTAGCTACCGTCGCCACTCGGGTGCTTTCCCGTTGCGGCGATCAAGGCCGCCATGCTCGTGCCGTGACTGCCCTGGTCAGTGGGGCCGTCACCCCCCTCGGGGGTGAAACGCTTACCGGGGACGAGCTGCCCTGCCAGTTCGGGGATTTCCCGGACCCCGTCATCGATCACCGCGACGGTGATCCCTGTTCCCGTACTGGTCTTCCAGATCTCGTCGGCCTTCATCACGTCGAGATGCCACTGCTGCGATCGAATGGACTCCGCATGGGCCGGGGTCGCGGCGACCCCGGCCAGCAGGAGACCCATCAGGACCGAGGTCGCCTTACGCATGTGCACCCGCGCTGTGTCCATTCCGCTCAGTCGATCACCGGGGGGACAACACGACGGTTGCCCTGCCAGGTCTCTTCGTCCTCGGCCAGGTAGTCGGGGCGCTCGCCCTGCCGGCCACCGCGTCGCGGGGCCGGGGGCTGAGCGTGCGCGCCCATCGGGCCCACCGCTCCGGCCCCGTTGCGCACGAGTCCGGAACCACCCTGGGTGAACGGCTGCCCGACCACACCGCTCTGCCGACCGCCGATCACGCCTCCCGGCTCCGAAGCCAGCCGACGCCCGGCGGGGATCCCGCTCTGGCCGCCGTAGTGGCCGCCTCCGACGCCGGGGCCCATGACACCGCCGCCCATGGGGCGGCCCGTCTGGTGCGGTCCTTCGCCGATGACCGTGCCGCGCGGAACACCCGTACCGGGGCCGGTGGTGGACACCGGCCTCCCGCCGACGATTCCGCTGTCGCGGGGCGGGAGGCCGGGCGTACCGATGGCCCTGCCGCCGGGGACACCGGGGCCGCCCAGAGTCGGATACGGCCCGATGCCAGGGCCAAGGGGGCCGGGCGTCTTGACCGTTGCCATCGGCGGCATGCCAACAGGCGGGATGAAGGGGGTTGGCGCGGGCCCCACGGGCCCCGTGGTCGGCGGGCCACCGGGACCAGGGATCACCGGTGCCGTAGGGTGCGGCAGCGTAGCGACGCTGTCCAGGTCCACCCCAATCTGACGGTCCGGGATCGGTGACACGGGCGCCGACGGGACGCGGCCGTCCGGATGCGCCGAACGCCCCAGCACCGCTGCTGAATCATCCGAGGGTGTGCCATGTGACGGCCCGTGCCCGGTGTACGCGGAGGCGGACGAGGGGCTACCGCCAGAAACGCCTCCCGGCCTCGCCATGTCTTCCGAACTGCTGTAGTAATCGGGCGGCACAAGCACCTGCGGCGGCGGTGGGAACGTCGGGATTTTCGCGTTGTTCATCTGCGTCGTCGACTGCTCGTACGCCCCGGCCAGCTTGTTCATCGCGTCCACCGCCCGCGCGTGGTCGCCGCTCAGCTTCGACCATGCCTCCTGGCCGAGCTGCACCGCGTCCGGGTCGTTGTGGTACTTGCGGGACGTCGCCAGGTTCTCCTTGAGCTGGGTCTCCGCCGCCGCGCTGTACTGCGGCATGTTGCCGCCGCCGTCCGCCGTCGGCTTGACCTCGCGCATGATCGTCGCGGCCTCGGTCATGTACTTGCCACCGTTGGTGCTGTACTTGGCCAGCTCCAGCGTCGCGCTGCCCGCCTGGTTCACCCACTCCTGGAAGGCCGTGGCCGCCTCGCCCTCCCAGCCCTTGACCTGGTGGTCCTTGAGCTTCTTGCCGATCTCCCTGATCGTGTCGGCCGCGTTGGCGAGCTGCGTGCCCAGCGACTCCACCTTCTCCGGGTCGATCGACGCGACCATGGCGTAGAGCTGCGCGTGCGTGTAGCCCTCGAAGTCCGTCATCAGAAGGCACCGCCCTTCCTCGGCACGTCCGGCTGCGCGGGCTGCGGAGTTCCGTGCGTCTTCTCCGCGTACGGATCACGCTTCTCGACGTAGTCGGTGTGGGCCTGCTTGGCGATGGCGACCATCCGGCGCTTCGCCTCCTCGTCCACCTCGCTGTACCCCCCGCTCGCGGACTGGACCGCGATCCCCAGCCCCTCGATCTGCCCCGCCAGCCCCTTCGACAGCTTCTGCAGCTCCGTGTGGACCGTCTTGTACGCCTCGTACAGCTTGTCCGCCTGCGGGAAGCCCTTGCCCAGGGCGCCCGTCGGGAGGGTGCCGTCCGCGAGATTGCCGTGGTGGGCCGGGGATTCCTGGAGGGTGGACAGGAGGCCGTCCACCAGCTTCTTGTACTGGCTCAGGTCGTCGTACTGGACGCGCAGCGCCGCGGCCTTGGCCTGGGCGACCGCCTGGGCTCTGATCGACGCCTCGACCTCGGCCGCCACGTTCACCGACAGGAACCCGACCTTGTCCTCCGCCACGATGGCCTCCCCCGAATCCCCGGCGCCCCGGTTCCCCGTCCCCGTTCGCACCTGCGCGCGCAGTCTCGCGGATCACTCTAGCGACAGGCACCGACAGGCCCAACTCCGCATTGCACAAGCAATGCGGAGCACCCCAAGCCCGCCTCAGGCCCGCCTCACGCCCCCGCCACCGCCGCCGACGGCCTGATCGGGAGCCGGTTCACCGGACGCCCCGTCGCCGCCCGCACCGCCGACGCCACCGCCGCCGGTGTCGTCACCACCGGGACCGCGCTCGCCGCCTTCGCGCCGAACGGCGCCACCACGTCCCGCTCCTCCACCAGCTTCACGATCCGCACCGCCGGGGCGTCCAGCGCCGTCGGCAGGGCGTAGCCCGTGAGGTCCGGGTGGCGGACCAGGCCCGCCACCGTGCGCAGGTTCTCCGTCAGCGCCGCGCCCACGCCCTGCGTGACCCCGGCCTCGATACGGGCCTCCAGCTGGCGCGGGTTGAGGATCCGGCCGACGTCCTGGGCCACCGCCAGCTCCACCACCCGTACGGAACCCAGCTCGATGTCCACGTCCACCACCGCCCGGATCGCGCAGAAGGCCAGCCCCACGAAGGCGTCGCCCTGCCCGTCGCCGTCCAGCGGCTCCGTCGGGTGGGGGCGGCACTGGGCCGTCGCCCACAGCTCCTTGCCCTCGATGGCCTCCGCGACCGGCATCGAGAAGGCGCCGTCGTACGAGGTGATGCGGCCCTCCGCGATCTGCAGCAGCTCGGTGGACATGCCGAGCTTGTGCGCCATCGGCTGGAGCAGCTGGGTGCGTACCATCTTCGCCGCGCGCTCGACCGCGCCGCCCGACACCCACGTGTGGCGGCCGTGCGCCGAGGCGCCCGCCGGCGGCTGGTCGGTGTCGGCGGGGGCCACCGTCACGTCCTCCACGCCCAGGATCTCCTGGACGATCTGCCGCGCGAGGGTGGCGAAGCCCTGGCCGGTGTCGACGGCGGCGCAGATGACCGTGGCCGCGCCGTTGAGCACCTTCACCGTGGCCGTGGAGACCTCGTCGGTGCCCTCCGCGCCGAGCATGTGCACCATGCCCACGCCGTAGCCGACGCCGCGCCGCACCGCGCCCGGCTCGCCCGCGCCCTCCGGGCCGCCGGGCAGCAGCCATTCGTCCTCGGGGGTGTCCTTCGGCAGCCCCGGCAGCTCGAAGTCCCGTACCGCGCGCAGCAGTTCCGCCACCGGCGCCGGGCAGGTCACCGTCTGCCCGGTGGGCAGCAGGTCGCCCGTCGCCAGGACGTTGCGCAGGCGCAATTCCGCCCCGTCGATGCCGAGCTTGGCGGCCAGCTTGTCCATCTGGCCCTCGTACGCCGCGCACACCTGCATCGCGCCCTCGCCGCGCACATGCCCCGACGGCGGGTTGTTGGTGCGCACCGCCCAGCCCTCGACGAAGGCGTGCGGGACCACGTACGGGCCGCAGGCGAAGGCGACCGCCGCCGCGAGGGATTCGGAGGAGGCGTCCGCGTACGCGCCCCCGTCCATCAGGATCTGCGCCTCCACCTTCACCAGCCGGCCCTCGGCGTCCGCGTGGTGGCGGTAGCGCAGCAGGGTCGGGTGCCGGTGGGTGTGGCCGAGGAAGGACTCCTCGCGGGTGGCGGCGAGCTTGACCGGGCAGCCGGTACGCAGCGCCAGCAGGCCGAGCGGCAGCTGGAAGGCGGCGTCCTCGCGGTCGGCCGTCGCGCCCGGGACCCCGGTGACGACCACGCGCACGCGGTCCGGTTCCAGGCCGAAGCAGGCGGCGGCCAGGTCACGGTCGGTGTGCGGGTCGGTGGAGGCGGTGTACAGCTCCACGCCGCCGTCGGGCCGCGGCACGGCCAGTCCGGCCTCGGCGCCGATGGGGGCGGGGTCCTGCCGGCCGATCCGGTACAGGCCCTCCACGACCACCTCGCCGGTGGCCTCCGGGTCGCCGTAGCGCAGCGGGATGTGCCGGAACAGGTTGCCGTCGGGGTGCAGGGCGGGGGCGCCGAAGGACTGCTCGGGGTCGGTGACCGGGTCGAGCAGCTCGTACTCCACGATGATCGCGGCGGCGGCGAGCCGTGCCGTGTCGGGGTGGTCGGCGGCGACGGCGGCGATGGGCTCGCCGTGGTGGCGTACGACGTCGTGCGCGAACACCGGCCGGTCCGCGATGCGGCGGCCGTGCGTGGTGGCGCCGGGCACGTCGGCGTGGGTGACGACGGCGCGCACGCCGGGCATGGCGGCGGCGGCCGAGGTGTCGACGGAGAGGATCCGGGCGTGCGCGTGCGGGGAGCGCAGCAGGGCGGCCCAGAGCAGGCCCTCGGCCCAGAGGTCGGCGGCGTAGGGGAAGGTGCCCTCGGTCTTGGCGCGGGTGTCGGCGGCGGGGACGGAGGCCCCGATGCCGCGCGGCACCTGCTGGGCGGGGGCCTCGGCCCCGGGGGCGGCGGCCATGGCCGTCACCGTGGTGTTCACCGTCGTCGCGGTCGCCGCGTCCTGGCCGCTCACGCCGTGCCTCCGTGGTGGATGCCGCCCTCGCCGGGCGCTGCCTGGTGCGGGATGCGGGCCTCGGCGGGGGCCTGGGCCGCGGGCGCCTCGGCTGCCGGGGCCGCGGCCGCCGCCTCGCGCCCGGCCACGACCTCGCGGACCGCGTCGACGACCCCCGCGTAGCCGGAGCAGCGGCAGAGGTTGCCGCAGAGGGCCTGGCGGGTCTCCAGCTCGCTGGGGGCGTGGTTGCCCTCCAGCAGGTCGTGGATGGTCATGGCCATGCCGGGCACGCAGAACCCGCACTGCACCGCGCCCGACCTGCACAACGCCTGCTGCACGTCGGAGAGTTCCCCGTCGGTGGCGAGACCTTCGACGGTACGCACCTCGCTGCCGGCGACCGTGGCGGCCGGGACCAGGCAGGAGGCGACGAGCCGGCCGTCCACCTGCACGGCACAGGCGCCGCACTCGCCCTGCGAGCAGCCGTCCTTGGCGCCGGCGAGGCCGAGGCGCTCGCGCAGCACGTAGAGCAGGGATTCGCCGATCCAGGCGCCGGTGACGGGGCGGTCGGCGCCGTTGACACGCAGGACGTAGGAGGCGTGCGGGTGCTCGTGCGCGGCGACGGCGGCGTCGTGCGAGGCACTTTCCTCGTACGTCGGCCCCTCGCCCGGGATCCCTTGGCCGTCCTCCGCGTGCGGTGCCTCCGGCGCGCTGTCGGCGCCCCCCGCGTCCGGCGCGGACGCGTCCGGCACCTCCGCATGCCGGCTGCCGTGGGCGCCCTCCCCCGGCCCGAAGGCGGCGAAGCCGTGGCCGTCGGTGTCGACGGCGTAGCCCTGCGGACGCTGCGGGGCGCCCTCGGAGTGCCCGGACTGCTCGGCGCGCGCGCCCTGTTCGGGGTGCGCGTCGCGCTCGGGGTGCCCCGACTGCTGCGCATGCGCGGCCTCTTCGGCGTGGCCGGCGTGCCCGGCGTGCCCGGCCTGCGGGCCGTGCGCGGCGTACGGGTCCTGCGGGTCCTGCGGACCGTGCGCGGGCTGGTCGGGGTGCTCCGACTGCTCCGCGCGCGCGGCGTGCCCGCCGTACTCGGCATGGTTCGGCTGCCCGCCGTGCGGGTCGTGCGCAGCCTGCGCGGGCTGGTCGGCGTCCTGGGCGTGCCCGGACTGCGCGGCGCGCTCGGGGTGCCCCGACTGCTCGGCGTGCGCAGCCTCTTCGGCGTGGCCGCCCTGGCCGGCGAGTTCGCCGTGCTCGGCGTGCCCGATGTGCGGGGCATGCGCGGCGTGATCGGCGTACGGGTCCTGCGGAGCGTGTGCGGGCCGGTCGGAGTGCTCCGCGTGCCCGGCCTGCGCGCCCTGCGCGGCGTACCGCTCCTCCGGAGCGTGCGCGAGCCCCGCCGCGCGCTCGGCGTGCGCCGCGCGCTCCGCCCGCTCCACCGCGTCGGGCCGTTCCGCCTGCGTGGCGTGGCCCGGATGGGTGTCGTGCGCGGCGTGGTCCAGCCGGTCGGCGTGCGGGGCGTGTCCGGCGGGCGTGCCGTACGGCGCGTGCCCCCGCCGGCCTGCGGGTTCCGCGTGCGCGGGCCGCCCCTCCCGGGCCTCCGGCCCGGACGGGTCCACGCGCGTCGCATGCCCGGCCGAGGCGTACGCCTCATCGGCATACGCGCCGCCCGCGTACGCCCCCTCCGCGCCCCGTGCGGGCCCGGCGTACGCCCCCTCCGCGTCCGGCGGAGCCACCGGGCGCGGGCGTTCCGCCTGCGGGTCCGGGCCCGGGGCCGGGGCCGCCGGGGCATGAGCGGCTTCGGCCTCGTGCGCGAGGGCCGGGTCGGGTTCCTGGAGGGCCGTGCCCACCCCCGGGCCGCCCAGTACGCGCGGACCGCGCCCCGCGGCCCCCGCTCCGGGCGCGCCGAAGAGGCGGCCGGCGGGGGCGGCCTCGGAGGGCTCGGCGGCGGCGGGCTGCTGCGTGAGGTAGGCCCAGGGCGCGGGAGCGCCGCCGGGCAGGGTCGCCGGGGCCTGGCTCCAGTCGGCGTCGAGCGCACTCGGCCGGAACTCACCCGTCGCGTACTCGGCGGTGTACTCCGGCACCGCCCACTGCCCCGTGGCCGACGGCGCGGCCTCCGGCTCCGGGCCGGGCTCGTGCACCGCCTCCGGGAAGCGCCACTCCGCCGTCTCCCCCGGGTCCACCGGGTCCGCCGGGTCCGCCGGGTCCCGCAGGTCCTCCGGGTCGGGGAAGTCCTGCGGGTCCTCCCCGTCCGTGCCCGCGAAGGCCGCCGCCACCGCCGCCGGGATCGGCACGGAGGCGGGGATCGGCCCGCCGACCGCACCTCCCGCGGGCGCCTCCGGCTCCGGCCACTGCCCCGGCAGCCCCCACGCCCCCGTGGCCCCCGGATCCGTACTGGCCGAGCCCAGCGGGACGATCATCGGCGGCGGCACATAGCCGTGCCCGGGCGCCGCCAGCGGCTCCCCGGTGCCGAGCGCGTCGAGCATGTCCTGCGGCAGTTTCACGAAGGCCGTGGCGTCCGAGTCGTACTCGCCGCCCTGCGGCACGGGCTCCCAGCCCCAGCCCGCCGCACCGTTCCCCTGGGTCACGTTCTCGTTCTCGTTCTCGCTCATGAGGTCAGTGCCCTCCCCAGGGCCCTGCGTGCCAGCACGGCCACCGTACGCCGCAGATGCAGTACACCCGGAGCCACCGGTTCCCCCTGGTCCGGCACGCAGGCGGCCGCGACGTACTCGCCGAACGCCTCCAGCGCCTCGGGGGCCAGGCTCCGCCCGCCGTCCCAGTCGATCAGCGAGGCCACCCACTGCTCGGCCTCCAGCGGCCGCAGCGGCATCGGGGCCACCGCGCCGATCGCACAGCGCACGCCCCGGCGCGCGGGGTCCAGTACGAGACCCACGGACGCCACCGCGCGCCCCGGCCCGGTGCGCCCGGTGGCCTTGAGGAACACCTGCGGGGCGTGCAGCAGCGGCACCCGCACATGGCCGATCAGCTCGCCCGGCCGCAGCATCTCCCGCCCGGCCAGCAGGTGGGAGACCGGGATCTCGCGCCGGCCCTCGGGCCCGACGATGACGAGTACGGCCTCCAGCGCGGCCAGCACCGGCAGCGCGTCCCCGGTGGGCGCGGCGGTGGCGATGTTCCCGCCGAGCGTGCCCGCGTTGCGGATCTGCGGCGGCCCGGCGGCGCGCGCGGCGGCCGCGAGCGCGGGGATCAGGGCGGCGAAGTCCGGCCGGCCCATCCGCGCGTGGGTGAGCCCGGCGCCGAGGAGGGCGTGGCCGTCCTGGTACTGCCAGCCGCGGATCTCGTTGATCCGGCCCAGGCCCACCAGCGCGGCGGGCCGCAGCAGCCCGGCGTTGACGGCGGCCATGAGGTCGGTCCCGCCCGCGACGGGCACGGCGGCGGGCATGGCGGTGAGCGCCGCCACGGCCTCGTCGAGCGAGGCCGGCAGCGTCACGGACTGCCCCGCCTGCTGCCCCTGAGGCCCCTGAGGTGAGTCAGGTGCGTGCGGTGCGTGCGGTGCGTGCGTGGTCAACCCAGCTGCCCCTTCCCGATGTCCCGGTCCTGGCGCTCACGCCTGTCCGCCGTACGGTACGTGCTCACCGCCGGGACGTGGCAACTCTGGCACATCTTCCGGGCCGCCCGCCGCGAGGGTCCTCCCGGGGCCCGCACCCCCCGCCGCCGGGCCCGCGCGGGGCCCCGTACGCCGCCTTCGCGGGGCGCCCACCACTCCGTACGCGCGGAACATTCCGTACGTCCCCTAAGGCCGCTACGACCCGGGCCGCCACCCTTCGCCGGGTCTCGGCCCCGAACGCCCGTTTTCCCCGTATAGGAGGAATTTCAGACAGAGTTCCGGCTCCCCGGCCCGGGTGCCCGCGGAGCCCGCCGCGGCCCGCTTGTCACACGTTCGGGGGCGCCCCGTCGAGCGGCCTCCCCAGCACCCCCGGGCGCCGCTGGCGGGGCGACGGGCCGCCGGGCGGGCGGTAGTCGACGCCGAGCGCGTCCAACCGCCGGTAGTGCGCGGTCATTCGGGCCTCGAAGCCCGCGTAGTCCCGCTCGGGCGGTTCCGGCAGCCGCGACCACACCACCTCGGCGAAGGCGGCCAGCCTCGGGAAGAGCTGGTAGTCGAGCCGGCCCCGGTCCTGCACCACCTCGGTCCACATATTGGCCTGCGCGCCCAGCACATGGGCCGCCGCCTCCTGCGACAGCTTCGGCGGCAGCGGCTCGAACCGGTAGACGTCCTCCAGGGAACGCACGTAGCCGATCGGCATCGGCTCGTCCGGGCCGTCCGCCTGACGGTGGTCCAGGTACACCTGCTGCTCGGGGCACATCACCACGTCGTGCCCGGCCTCGGCGGCGGCGATCCCGCCCGCGTAGCCGCGCCAGGAGGACACGGCCGCGCCCGGCGCGAGCCCGCCCTCCAGGATCTCGTCCCAGCCGATCAGCCGGCGGCCGCGCGCGGCGAGCCAGCGGTCGAAGTGCCGGACGAACCAGGACTGGAGGCCGTCCTCCCCGTCCACGCCCAGCTCCCGGATCCGCGCCTGCGCGACGGCGGACGCCTTCCACTGCGCCTTGGGGCACTCGTCCCCGCCGATGTGCACGAAGGGCGAGACCTCGGCCGGGAACAGCTCCAGCACCTCCTCGAACACCCCCTCGTAGAAGCGCAGCACGGCCTCGGTGGGGGCGAGCACGTGCTCGCTGATGCCCCAGTCCTCCCAGACGCCGAGCGCGGCGGTGTCGACCACGTCGGTGTTGCCCAGCTCCGGATACGCGGCGATGGCGGCCTGCGAGTGGCCCGGTATCTCGATCTCCGGGACCACGCGGACATGCCGTTCGGCGGCGTAGGCGACGATCTCGCGGATGTCGTCCTGGGTGTAGAAGCCGCCGTGCGGGGTGTCGTTCCACAGGGGCGAGGCCCGGTGCCCGTGGCGGCTGCGCGGCCGCCAGGCGCCGGTCCCGGTGAGCCGCGGCCGGCTGCGGATCTCGATGCGCCAGCCCTGGTCGTCCGTCAGGTGCAGGTGCAGCACGTTCAGCTTGTGGGCGGCGAGCAGGTCGATCTGGCGCAGCACCCCGTCCTTGGGCGTGAAGTGCCGGGCCACGTCCAGCATCAGCCCGCGCCAGCCGAAGCGCGGCCCGTCCACGACCGTCCCGTACGGAAGGCTCCACGCCCGCCCCGGCAGCGGCGCGCGGCGGTAGGCGTCGGGGCCGAGCAGCTGACGCAGCGTCTGGGCGGCCCAGAACAGCCCGGCGGCCGTCTCACCGGCCAGCTCGGCGCCGTCGGGGCCGATGTCGAGGCGGTACGACTCCGGCCCCAGGCCCCCGGTGGCCTCCGGGTCCACGCGCAGCCGCAGCTCCGCGGGGGCGCCCGGCCCCTCGGGGGCGGCCAGCGGCCAGCCGGTGGCCGCGCCGAGCTCCCGCCGCAGCCAGTCCGCGACCGGTCCGGCGCCCTCCCCGGCGGCGAGGGCCGGCGCGGGGCCGAGCGTGAAGCGGCGTCCGCCCTCGTCGGCAACGGCGGTCCGGGGGGCGGGGATCAGGTCCAGGGGTGCGGGGATCGGGTCCATGCGTCAGCCCTTCGCGGGAGCGGTTGCGCCCTGCGCAACGCACGTTCCGCAGAGTGCTCGTCGCGCCGACCCTAACCCGCCCCGAGGGCACGGCAAAGGCCCCCGTACGCACGAGGGCGTACGGGGGCCTCGGTCCTGCGGAGTCCCCGGGATCGGCCGGGATCCCAGGGATCGGCCGGGAGGAAGGAGCGGCGGGCCGGCCCGGACTACTTGTCCTTGCCGCCCTTGTCCTTGTCCCCGCCGGGTCCCATGGACTCGTAGATCTCCTTGCACATGGGGCAGACCGGGTACTTCTTCGGGTCCCGGCCCGGTACCCAGACCTTGCCGCAGAGCGCGACGACGGGGGTCCCGTCGAGCGCGCTCGCCATGATCTTGTCCTTCTGGACGTAGTGGGCGAAGCGCTCGTGGTCGCCGTCACCGTGCGACACCTGCGGCGTCGGCTCTACGAGGGTCCCCGTGCCAGTCCCGCGCTCGGGCTCAAGAGTGCTCATGGAACCCAGGGTAATTGACCCCGCGCCCGTCAGTTCAGCGACGGGTCGTCCGGATAGGTGGCGACCATCGCCAGCTCCCCGCGCTGGCGGCGCAGCACCGAGCGCCAGAGCCGTTCCGGATCGGGCGAGGAGATGTCCCCCGGCTCCGACTCCACCACGTACCAGGCGCCCTCCGCGAGCTCCCGCTCCAGCTGACCCGGCCCCCAGCCGGAGTAGCCGGCGAAGATCCGCAGGGCCCCCAGGGCCGCGGCCAGCAGCTCCGGCGGCGCCTCCAGGTCCACCAGCCCGATCGCCCCGTGCACCCGGCGCCAGCCGAGCGGCCCCTCCTCGCCCGGGATCACGGCCAGCCCGAGGGCGGAGTCCAGCGCGACCGGCCCGCCCTGGAAGACCACCCCGGGGTCCCCGGCCAGCGGCGCCCAGGACAGCAGGACGTCGCCCACGCCGACGGGGGTGGGCCGGTTGAGGACCACACCGAGCGAGCCCTGCTCGTCGTGGTCGAGCAGCAGCACCACCGCGCGGTCGAAATTCGGGTCCGCGAGGGCTGGGGTGGCCACGAGCAGCCGCCCTGTGAGGGAGGACACCTCGGTCATGCCGCCATGATCCCGCACATTCGCCGTTCGCGGGCGTCCACGGCGGTACGGGATCTTCCCGCAGGCCGGGCGCACGGCGGCGCCGGGAGCGCGCACGGACGGAGCAGCGGGACGAAGCGGACGGAACGCCACGCTCCGCCATGTGGTGGGTACGGAGGGTGTTGTACCGAATTCATGACAGTCCTACGGCCACGTCGGCCTTACGAACAAAGGGGTGCTGGCCCTTACTCTTTTCTCTGATCCCCCTGCCCACCCCCTCTCCGGAACGCGAGATTCATGACCGGCACAGACAGTGATGACGTCCTGCTCGTCCACGGCGGTACCCCGCTCGAAGGCGAGATCCGGGTCCGCGGCGCGAAGAACCTCGTGCCCAAGGCCATGGTCGCCGCTCTGCTCGGAAGCGAACCCAGCCGGCTGCGCAACGTTCCCGACATCCGTGACGTACGCGTCGTCCGCGGGCTGCTCCAGCTGCACGGGGTGACGGTCCGTCCCGGCGAGGAGCCGGGCGAGCTGGTGCTCGACCCCACCCACGTCGAGAGCGCCAACGTCGCCGACATCGACGCCCACGCGGGCTCGTCGCGCATCCCGATCCTGTTCTGCGGCCCCCTGCTGCACCGTCTCGGCCACGCCTTCATCCCGGGCCTCGGCGGCTGCGACATCGGCGGCCGGCCGATCGACTTCCACTTCGACGTGCTGCGCCAGTTCGGTGCGACCATCGAGAAGCGCGAGGGCGGCCAGTACCTGGAGGCCCCGCAGCGGCTGCGCGGCTGCAAGATCCGCCTGCCCTACCCCTCGGTCGGCTCGACCGAGCAGGTGCTGCTGACGGCCGTCCTGGCCGAGGGCGTCACCGAGCTCAGCAACGCCGCCGTGGAGCCGGAGATCGAGGACCTCATCTGCGTACTGCAGAAGATGGGCGCGATCATCTCCATGGACACCGACCGCACCATCCGGATCACCGGTGTGGAGCGGCTGGGCGGCTACAACCACAAGGCGCTCCCGGACCGCCTGGAGGCGGCCTCGTGGGCTTCCGCGGCCCTGGCCACCGGCGGCAACATCTACGTGCGCGGCGCCCAGCAGCGCTCGATGATGACCTTCCTGAACACGTACCGGAAGGTCGGCGGCGCCTTCGAGATCGACGACGACGGCATCCGCTTCTGGCACCCGGGCGGCCCGCTCAACGCGATCGCGCTGGAGACGGACGTCCACCCCGGCTTCCAGACCGACTGGCAGCAGCCGCTCGTGGTCGCCCTGACCCAGGCGTCCGGCCTGTCGATCGTCCACGAGACGGTCTACGAGTCCCGGCTCGGCTTCACCTCGGCGCTCAACCAGATGGGCGCTCACATCCAGCTGTACCGCGAGTGCCTGGGCGGCAGCGCCTGCCGCTTCGGCCAGCGCAACTTCCTGCACTCGGCGGTCGTCTCCGGCCCGACCAAGCTGCAGGGCGCCGACCTGGTCATCCCCGACCTGCGCGGCGGCTTCTCGTACCTGATCGCGGCGCTGGCCGCCGAGGGCACCTCGCGCGTCCACGGCATCGACCTGATCAACCGCGGCTACGAGAACTTCATGGAGAAGCTGGTGGAACTCGGCGCGAAGGTCGAGCTCCCCGGCGGCGACCTCGTCTGACCGCCCGCAGCACGTACGGGAGAGCCCCCGGCCCGCAAGGGTCCGGGGGCTCTCCCGTACGCACGCACACGCCCCGCCCGGCACACCGGCCCCGCACAGCCCCCGCAAGGCCCTTGACGGGCCCTCACAGCCCCGCGGAAGCCGTCCCGGGGGCCCGGGGAGCCCGCACGGGGCTCCGTACCGCTCCCGGACAGACCGGAACAGGCCCGGACAGGCCCAGGACACGCCCCGGACAGGCCGAAGGGCGGCCTCCCCGCGGGGGTGGCCGCCCTTCGGCGTGCATGTGCCATGCGCACTGCTGCCGCCCCGGACGCCGCTGCGGCATCCGGGCGCGGGCAGGACTTACTTGCCCTTGGCGGCTTCCTTGAGCTTGGAGCCCGCGGAGACCTTCACGCTGTAGCCGGCCGGGATCTGGATGGGGTCGCCGGTCTGCGGGTTGCGCGCGGTGCGAGCGGCACGGTGGGTGCGCTCGAAGGTCAGGAAGCCGGGGATGGTGACCTTCTCGTCGCCCTTGGCGACGATCTCGCCGACGGTCTCGGCGAGCGCGGCCAGAACGGCGTCGGCGTCCTTGCGGGTCACCTCGGCGCGCTCGGACAGAGCGGCCACCAGCTCACTGCGGTTCATGTTGTACTCCCGTGTTCAACTTGCCTTAGAGGCGTGAGATCGAAGCCGATGCTGCCAGGGCCCTAGGACAGTGCCCGGACCCGGGTCTGAACGTCAGACCCTCTCGCCCGGTTACGCATCCTGCCCCCACCAGCGGCGGGAAAGCCAATCCGGCACCCGCCGGGGTCACACGAAAAGCGCCACAGTCACGCCCCGGTGACGCTCCGTCGCACCCGAGGGATGCGAACAGCGGAGCTGGTCGGCATCCCCGCAAACCCTAGAGGCGGCCCGGCGGGCCCGCATCTCGCGACGCGCCGGGGATCAGGGAGCCGTGAGGCCCGTCACAGGCTCCGCCTGGGCCGTCGTGGCGGCCTTGCGGACGGCTCCGGCGACGGCTCCGGCCACCTTGTCGTTGAAGACCGACGGGATGATGTAGTTCGCGTTCAGCTCGTCCTGGCCGACGACGTCGGCGAGGGCGGTCGCGGCGGCGAGCATCATCTCGGTGTTCACGGTCCGGGACTGGGCGTCCAGCAGGCCGCGGAAGACACCCGGGAAGACCAGCACGTTGTTGATCTGGTTCGGGAAGTCGGAGCGCCCGGTGGCGACGACGGCGGCGGTCTGGCGGGCCACCGCCGGGTCCACCTCCGGGTCGGGGTTCGCGAGCGCGAACACGATCGCGCCCTCCGCCATGGCGGCGACGTCCTCGCCGGACAGCACGTTCGGGGCGGAGACGCCGATGAAGACGTCGGCGCCGACCACGGCCTCCTTGAGGGTGCCCGTGTAGCCCTCGGGGTTGGTGTTGTCGGCGATCCAGCGCAGCGGGGAGTCCGCGGCGGCGTCGACGAGGTCGGGGCGGCCCGCGTGCACGACACCGTGGATGTCGGCGCTCACCGCGTTCTTGACCCCCGCCGCGAGGAGCAGCTTGAGGATGGCCGTACCGGCCGCGCCGGCGCCCGACATGACCACCTTGACATCGCCAACTGCCTTGCCCACCACGCGCAGTGCGTTGGTGAGCGCCGCGAGCACGACGATGGCGGTGCCGTGCTGGTCGTCGTGGAAGACGGGGATGTCCAGGGCCTCGCGCAGCCGGGCCTCGATCTCGAAGCAGCGCGGCGCCGAGATGTCCTCCAGGTTGATGCCGGCGAAGCCCGGGGCGATGGCCTTGACGGCGGCCACGATCTCGTCGGGGTTCTGGGTGTCCAGGCAGATCGGCCAGGCGTCGATGTCGGCGAAGCGCTTGAAGAGGGCCGCCTTGCCCTCCATGACCGGCATGGCGGCCATCGGGCCGATGTTGCCCAGGCCCAGCACGGCGGAGCCGTCCGTCACGACTGCGACGGTGTTGCGCTTGATGGTCAGGCGCCGGGCGTCCTCGGGGTTCTCGGCGATCGCCATGCACACGCGGGCCACGCCGGGGGTGTAGATCATCGAGAGGTCGTCGCGGTTGCGGATGGGGTGCTTGGACGCCATCTCGATCTTGCCACCGAGGTGCATCAGGAAGGTGCGGTCG
Organism: Streptomyces sp. NPDC047014; assembly: GCF_040644195.1. NCBI lineage: Bacteria > Bacillati > Actinomycetota > Actinomycetes > Kitasatosporales > Streptomycetaceae > Streptomyces > Streptomyces sp. NPDC047014. Next base: position 24,279 of record NZ_JBEYVX010000050.1, read on the forward strand.
GAGACCTTGCCGAGGCTGACGCCCTCGATGCCGCGCAGCTTCTCGACGATCTCGTCGGCGTGCGCGGTGGAGGTCGCCGCGATGGTGACGTCGATCCGGAGCTTCTCGTGGCCGGAGGCGGTGACGTCGAGACCGGTGACCGATCCGCCGGAGGACTCCACGGCGGTGGTGAGCTGGGAGACCGCGGTTCCGCTCGCGGGCACTTCCAGGCGGACCGTCATCGAATACGAGACGCTGGGCGCCGTTGCCATGGCCGTGTTTCCTCTTCTGTCCCTGGTTCGCTTCACACACAGGGGCCCGCTGCACAGCAGGTGCGGCAGGACCTGTTGTCCGATCGTCCCACCTACCAGCCGGTAAAAGGTAACCAGCTACAAATTTCGGAAAGACTCTTCCACCATACGAGATTCCAGAGGTCTGCGGAATGGGTGGTCCATACAAAAAGGTCCGCGCCCTCCACCGGGGTGGAGGGCGCGGACCTGGTGTTGCGTACGTCTGTGACACCGACCCGCCATGCTCGCCTCGCGGCAAGTGGTCGCTCTGAGCGACGAAGGTTGGGCCCGGGGGCTTGGATCGAGTCGGTGCCGTACCCAGGCTAACAAAGGATCGCCGAATACGATCCCCCCTGGTGGCGCTCGGTTCGCGCACCACGCTCCTGGCCGCGGACCATCCGGCGTACGGGCCCCGTCGCGCCCGGCGTACGGCCCCCGTCGCGCCCGGCGTACGGACCCCACCGCACCCGGCGTACGGACCCCACCGCGCCCGGCGGCCCGGCCCGTCAGCCGCGCAGCAGTTCCGGCACCCCGTCCGCGTCCGGCCGGTCCCCTTCCGCCGAGACCACCGTCAGCTGCTGCGTCGCGCGCGTCAGCGCCACGTACAGCACCCGCAGGCCCGCCGGGGACTCCTCCGCGATCTCCGCCGGGGAGACCACCACCGTGGCGTCGTACTCCAGGCCCTTCGCCTCCAGGCTGCCCAGCGCCACCGCACGGCCGCCCAGGTCCGCGAGCCAGCCCGCCGCCTCCGCGCGCCGGTCCATGGCCACGACCACGCCGACCGTGCCGTCCACCTGCTCCAGCAGCCGCCGGGTCTCCTCCCGCACGGCCGCGCCGAGGTCCCCCTCGGCCGCCGTGAAGCGCGGCTCCAGGCCCGTGGAGCGCACCGCCGTGGGGGGCTCCATGCCGGGCATCGCCAGCCGCAGCACCCGGGAGGCCACCTCGGCCACCTCGGCCGGGTTGCGGTAGTTCACCGTCAGCGTGAACCGGCGGCGCGGCCGGGAGCCCAGGGCCTCGTCGCGGGCGGCCGCCGCCTCCTCCGGATCCGTCCAGGAGGACTGCGCCGGGTCGCCGACCACCGTCCAGGTGCCGTGCCGGCCCCGGCGGCCCACCATCCGCCACTGCATCGGCGTCAGGTCCTGCGCCTCGTCCACGATCACGTGCGCGTACTCGGTGCGCTCCGCCGCCAGCCGCTCGGCCCGCTCCCACTGGGTCTCCTCGCGGGTGGGCATCAGCTCCTCCAGCCCGGTGAGCTGGTCCAGCGGGTCCAGCTCCCGCTTCCGCTTCGGCCGGGCGGGCGCGCCGAGCAGCTGCTGGAGCTCGTCCAGCAGCGCTACGTCGTGCACCGAGAGGGGGCCCTTGCCGTCCGCGCCGACCCGGCGCAGCGAGCGCGCCAGCTGGCGGGTCTCGCGCGGGTTGAGGTCGCGGCGCGACCAGCGGCCGAGCCGCCGCTCGTCGGCCATGGCGGCGAGCACCCGGCGCGGCGTCAGCTCGGGCCACCAGGCGTTGAGGAAGTCGAGGAAGGCGTCCTCGGTGGAGATGTCCTCGTCGAAGGCGGAGCGCAGCTCTGCGGCCAGCTCCGGGTCGCTGTGCCGGCCGGACGCGCCGGTCTTGGCGTAGAGGGCGTCGAGCAGCAGCTTGCGGGCGCGCGGCCGGAGCAGGTTCACGGGGGCGGTGCCGCCGAGGACGTTGTGCCGGATCCGGTTCAGCTCCTCGGCCTCCAGCTCCTGGCGGCGGCCGAAGGCCACCACGCGCAGCCGCTCGGGCGCGGGCCCCTGCGGGCCGCCGAGCTCCAGGGTGCCCCGGACGGCCTTGCGCAGGACCTTGAGCATGCGCGAGGAGCCCTTGACGCGGGCCACGGGCGGTTCGTCGTACGTGGTGGCCTCGGCCCCGTCGACCAGCGAGCCCAGCGCCCGGATGGCGACCTGGCCCTCCTCGCCGAGGGAGGGCAGCACGCCCTCGGTGTACGCGACGAGCAGCGGGGTCGGGGAGACGATGAGGATACCGCCGGAGTAGCGGCGGCGGTCCTGGTAGAGCAGGTAGGCGGCGCGGTGCAGGGCGACGGCGGTCTTGCCGGTGCCGGGGCCGCCGGCGACCTCGGCCACGGAGGCGGCGGGGGCCCGGATGACGAGGTCCTGCTCGGCCTGGATGGAGGAGACGATGTCGCGCATCGAGTGGGTACGGGCCCGGCCCAGCGCGGCCATCAGGGCGCCGTCGCCGATGGCGGGCAGCTCCGTACCGTCCAGGTAGGCGGTGATCTCCGGGCGCATCAGGTCGTCCTCGACGCCGAGCACCCGGCGGCCCTTGGAGCGGATCACGCGGCGGCGCACGACGCGGCCGGGGTCCTTGGGCGTGGAGCGGTAGAAGGGCGCGGCGGCGGGCGCGCGCCAGTCGATGACCAGCGGCGAGAAGTCGGCGTCGAGCACGCCCATGCGGCCGATGTGCAGGGTCTCGGCGATGTCGGCGGTGAGGTCCTCGCGGATCGCGCCGTCGGCGGGCTCGACGGAGGTGTAGGCGCCGTCGGGGCCGCGCTCGCCGTCCTTGCCGAGGACGAGGTCGATGCGGCCGAAGAGGAAGTCCTCGAACTCGTTGTTCAGCCGGTTGAGGTGGATGCCCGCGCGGAAGACCTGCGCGTCGCGCTCCGCGAGGGCGCCCGGGGTCCCGACCTGGCCGCGCTGGGCGGCGTCGTTCATCAGGAACTCGGCCTCGTGGATCTTCTCCTCCAGTCGCCGGTACACCTGGTCGAGATGCGTCTGCTCGACCACGATCTCCCGATCGCGGACGGAATCCGCCGTGCTGTCGACAGCGGCATTCTGCGCGGCCACCAAGGCCCCCTTCTGACGTGCGTGGGCGACCGTCAACCGTACGCGAACCGGCGGCCTGTCCGCACGCCCGTTCCGGAACGCGTCTCGCTCAGTGGTACACCGGCTACCGCGATCCGGACGCCAGGGCGCGGCGGCGGTGCCGGGCGACGCGCTCCCGGTTGCCGCACAGCTCGCTGGAGCACCAGCGCCGCCGGTGGCCGCGGGAGGTGTCCAGGTAGACGCGGGTGCAGCCGTCCCCGGCGCAGGCCCGCAGCAGGGCGCGGTCGCCGGGGTCGGTCAGCAGCTCGACGGCGTCCCGGGCCACGGCGGCGAGCAGCGCGCCGCATTCCACGCCGCCGCACAACTCCCGTACGAGGTGCCCCTCCTGGTCCCGGACCGCGCACAGGCCCGGGGGTGGTCCGGCGGCCAGGGCGTTGACCCGGGCGAGGGCGCTCTCGTCGGGCCCGGTCCCGGCCAGCTCCGCCCGTACGAGGCTTTCGACGTCGGCGCGCAGGGCGCGGAAGGCCGCCGCCCAGTCGGGTCCGACCCGGGCGAGGGGGGTCCGGTCGGGGACGAGCCCGGCTCCGGCGAGCCACAGCCGCAGCGCGTCGCCGTCCCGGATCCCCTCGTGCGGGGTGCAGGTGGCCAGCAGGTCCAGGCAGACCCGTCCGGAATCGAACCGCATGTCCGTCACCGCCTCGCGTCGTCGGCGCCTCCCCAGAGTGCCGCTCCGCGGGCCGCGGGGGAACCCCTCGAACCGGTACCTCCGCCTGCGGGCCCGGCCCGGACGCCTTGGACGGCCTAGCCGGGCGGCGGGTCGTCGTGGAGGATGCGCTGGAAGAGGCGGTGGTCGCGCCAGGCGCCGTTGATGTGGAGGTAGCGCGGGGCGAGCCCGTACTGCTCGAAGCCCGCCTTGGCGAGGACCCGTTGCGAGGCCAGGTTGTCGACGAGGGTGCCGGCCTCGACCCGGTGCAGGCCCAGCTCCTCGCGGGCGATCCGGCAGACCTCCTCCAGGGCGGCCGTGGCCAGCCCCCTGCCCTGCCAGGCCCGGTCCACCCAGTAGCCGACGATGCCGCCGCACAGCGGCCCGCGGATGAGGGAGCCGAGGTTCAGCGCCCCGACGGGGGCGCCGCCGGCCGCCTCCACGAGCACGTACGACACGATCCGCCCGGCGTCGCGCTCGGCGAGCACCCCCTCGATCCGCTCCCGCTGCCCGCGCTCCGTGTAGAAGGCGTCGGGCCGCACGGGCTCGACATGGGCCATGGCCGCCCGGTTCCGCGCGAACGCCTCGGCCAGCCCGGCGGCGTCCCCGAGCCCGACGCCCCTCATCTCCACCCCGTCAACGATCATCCGGGCATGCTAGACGCCGCGGTGTGCGGCGGTGTCGGGAATTTCGCCGTACTTGCCCTCGCCGCCCGCGTCCAGCGACAGCCGGTAGCCCCGCTTGACCACCGTCTGGATCAGGTTCGGCGCGCCCAGCGCCGCCCGCAGGCGGGCCATCGCCGTCTCCACCGCGTGCTCGTCGCGGCCCGCCCCCGGCAGCGCCCGCAGCAGCTCCGCGCGGGCCACCACCCAGCCGGGGCGCCGGGCCAGCGCCCGCAGCAGGGCCATCCCGGCCGGCGGTACGGGCCGCAGCTCGGCGTCGACCAGGACCGCGTGGCCGCGGATCTCCAGCCGGTGCCCGGCCACCCGCAGCACCTGCGCCCGCCCCGGCAGCTCCTGGCAGAGCAGCTGCACCAGCGGGCCCAGCCGGAACCGCTCCGGCTGCACCGTCCGCACGCCGAGCGCCTGGAGCGGCAGCGCGGTCACCGGCCCGACGCAGGCGGAGACCAGCCCGCCGCGCAGGGATTCCCGTACGGCCTCCCCCACGCCCCGCTCCTGCGCCCGGGACAGCAGCGAGGCCGCCGCCGGGGCCGAGGTGAAGGCGACGGCGTCCACCTGGCCGCCGGTCATCGCGTCCAGGAGCCGGTCCAGCGGGGCGATGTCCTCCGGCGGCATCCACCGGTACACGGGTACGACCACCACATCGGCCCCGCCGGCCCGCAGCGCCTCCACGAAGCCGGGCAGCGGCTCCCCGTGCAGCTGGAGCGCGATCCGCCGCCCGGCGACCCCGGCGGTGAGCAGCCGGTCCAGTACCTCGGCCAGGGACTCCGAGTCCGGGGACCACGCCTCGACCAGCCCCGCGGCCCGGACGGCCCCCTTCACCTTCGGCCCGCGCGCGAGGAGTTCGGTGGCGCGCAGCCGCGCCAGCAGCTCCTCGCCGACCCCCCAGCCGTCGGCCGCCTCGATCCAGCCGCGGAAGCCGATGGCGGTGGTGGCGACGACGGCGTCCGGCGGACAGCCGATCAGTTCCTTGGTCGCGGCGAGCAGTTCGCCGTCGTCGGCGAGCGGCACGATCCGCAGCGCCGGCGCGTGCACGACGGCCGCCCCGCGCCGCCGCAGCAGCGCGATCAGATCGTCGGCCCGCCGGGCGGCGGTGACCCCTACGGTGAAGCCCGCGAGCGGGCCGGTGTGCGTGACGTCCATCGTGACCTGCCTACTGACCATGGGGGCGGTACGGGCGGACCGAGCCTGCCAACCCGGCGTGTCCGGCTCGGTTCACCCGTATTTCACCCCGGTTACACCGACGTGAGCTGGGGCTTCGCCTCGGCGCCTGCGACCGGCGCCACCGCCGGGGCCGGTCGGCGAAGGTATACCGCCCAGGTGACCGCGCAGCACAGGGCGTAGAAGCCGAGGAAGGTGACGAAGGCCGCGGTGCCCGATCCGGAGCTGAGGAACGCCTCGCGGAAGACCAGGTTGATGCCCAGCCCGCCGAGCGCGCCGACCGCGCCGATGAGGCCCATGGAGGCGCCGGAGAGCCGCCGCCCGTAGGCCGCCGCGGCCTCGCCGCTCATGCCCCGGGCCAGCGCCTTCGCCTGGAAGATGCCGGGGATCATCTTGTACGTGGATCCGTTGCCGAGGCCGCTCAGCACGAAGAGGGCCACGAAGCCGACGAGGAAGACCGGCAGCGAGGACCGCTGCGAGGCGAGCACCACCACTCCGGCCGCCGCGGCCATCGCCGTGAACGTCCCCAGCGTGATGCGCGCCCCGCCGAACCGGTCGGCCAGCGCCCCGCCCACCGGCCGGATCAGCGAGCCGAGCAGCGGGCCGATGAAGGTCAGCGAGGCGGCCTGGAGCGGGGTGCGGCCGAACTGCGTCTGGAGGACCAGCCCGAAGGCGAAGCTGTAGCCGATGAAGGAGCCGAAGGTGCCGATGTAGAGGAAGGCCATGATCCAGGTGTGCGCGTCCCGCAGCGCCTCCCGGACGGCCCCGGTGTCGTTGCGGACGGGCGCGAGATTGTCCATCCGTACGGCCGCCAGCACGGCCGCGAGCACGATCAGCGGGAGGTAGGCGGCGAGCAGGAGCCGCGGGTGCCCGGCCCCGGCGGTGGCGATGACCAGCAGTCCGGCGAGCTGCACCACGGGGACGCCGATATTGCCGCCGCCGGCGTTCAGACCGAGCGCCCAGCCTTTCTTCCGCAGCGGAAAGAAGGCGTTGATGTTGGTCATGGAGGAGGCGAAGTTGCCGCCGCCCACCCCCGTGAGGGCGGCGACCAGCAGGAACGTCCCGTAGGAGGTGCCCGGTTCCATGACGGCGATCGCGGCGGCCGTGGGGGCGAGCAGCATCAGCGCGCTGAACACCGTCCAGTTCCGGCCGCCGAAGCGGGCGACGGCGAAGGTGTACGGGACGCGGACGAGGGCGCCGACGAAGGTGGCGGTGGCGATCAGGAAGAACTTGCCCGCCGGGTCGATCCCGTACTGCGGCCCCATGAAGAGGACCATCACCGACCACAGCGACCAGATGGAGAAGCCGATGTGCTCGGAGAGCACGGACCAGAGGAGGTTGCGGCGGGCGGTCCGCTCCCCCGTCCGCTTCCAGAAGGTCTCGTCCTCCGGGTCCCACTCCTCGATCCAGCGGCCCCGCCTGCGCGGTGCGGTCGTACCGGTCATCACACGCCTCCACAGTCCACGGCTGTCGCCTCCGTGGTGCACGACCGTAGGGAGGGCGCGTTTCGGCCCCGGTCCCCGCGCGATGACCGCCGGGAAACCTTGCTCTCACCCGCCGCCCGGACCGGGTGTGAGCCGCGCCGGCAGCCAGCTCCCGGGCGGCGGTTCCAGCCAGCCGCGCTCGGCGGCCAGCGCGGTGGCCGCGGCGCGCAGGGCGTCCAGCCCGGGGTGGGAGAAGCCCTTGCGCCACACCATCGACAGCGGCGACAGCGGCACCGGGTCGGTCAGCGGCAGCTTCACGCAGCCGGGCATGTCGGTGAAGTCCACGGTCGCCAGCACCGGACGGCCCGTCTTGGCCATCACCCGGCCGAACTCCTCCCGCCCGACGGCCACCGGCGCGGGCGGCGCCATCAGGATCCCCCGCCCGGCGAACAGCTCCCGCGCGAGCCCGGTCCACTCCGGCGTGCGCGGGTTCCCGTCGCCCCCGTAGACGGTCTCCCCGGCCAGCGCGGCCAGCGGTACGCGGTCCCCCGCGGCCAGCGCGTGCCCGAGCGGCAGCAGCACGGCCAGCGGCTCGTACCGTACGGGCTGCCGCGCGAGCGGGGCGCGCAGCGCGGGGTCGAGCCCGTCGGCGTAGCCGAAGGCGATGTCCAGCCGCCCGGCGGCGACCTCGGCGGCGGCGTAGGTGAGGCCGCTCTCGAAGCGGGCCATCAGCTCGCAGTCCGGGGCGAGTGCGCGGGCGCGTTCCAGGACGGTGCGGGCGGTGCCGGGGCCGTCGGTGTTCACGTCGACCAGGAGCGGGCGGGAGCCTGCGCCGGCGGTGAAGGCGGCGGCCAGTTCCTCGTGCGCGCGCAGGACGCGGCGGGCCAGGGGCAGCAGCCGGTGCCCGTCGGCGGTCAGTTCGACCTGCCGGGTGGTGCGGACGAACAGGGCGGCGCCGAGGGCCCGCTCCAGCCGCCGGATGTCCCGGCTGAGCGCCTGCTGGGCGACGTAGAGGCGGGCGGCGGCGCGGGTGAAGTGCAGTTCCTCGGCGGCCGCGACGAACCCGCGGAGCAGGCGGGGATCGGCATCGCGGGGATTCACCCCCGGAGACTAACAACGCGGACGCGTGAATAGGTCTCGAACAGGTGTTGGACTGTGGGGCGGGCTCCGGCGGAGGGTGAGGACCATGCCCCTCATGGCCGTCACCGGCAGCACCCTGGTCCTCGCCGCCTCTCCCGCACCCGCCGCCTCATCCGTCCCGTGCGCCCCCCGTGAGGGCCGGAGCAAGGGCCGCGCGCCCGGCCCGTACCGGCGGCTGTTCGCCGTCCCCGGCAGCCGCGGGTTCACCGCGGGCAACCTCATCGCCCGCCTCCCCATGGGCATGTTCGGGGTCAGCGCGGTGATGATGATCGCCGGCCAGCGCGGCTCGTACGCCCTCGCCGGGGCGGTGACCGCCGCCGGTCTGGGCGCCACCGCGCTGGTCGCGCCCTGGACCGCCCGGCTGGTCGACCGGCACGGCCAGGCGCGGGTCGCCGTACCGGCCACCGTGATCGCCGTGCTCGGCTCGCTGTCCCTGATCGTGTGCGTCCGTACCGGCGCCCCCGCCTGGACCCTCTTCGCCTCCTACGCCGCGACCGCCACCACCCCCAACATCGGCGGCATGGCCCGCGCCCGCTGGACCCACCTGCTGCGCGACTCCCCCGCCTCCCACCACACCGCGATGTCCTTCGAACAGGCCGCCGACGAGCTGTGCTTCATGCTCGGGCCGGTGCTCGCGGCCTTCCTGTGCGGGGCGGTGTTCCCCGAGGCGGGCACCCTCGTCGGCGCGGTGCTGCTGCTCACCGGCATGCTCGTCTTCACCTCCTGCCGCGCCACCCAGCCGCCGGTCACGGCCGCGCCCCGCGGCGGCGGTTCGCTGCCGCGCGTCCTGGGCCCGCTGCTGCCGCTGTTCCTCCTCACCGGGGTGGTGTTCGGCTCGATGGAGATCGCCTCGATCGCCCATCTCGACGCCCTCGGGCTGGGCGCCGCCTCCGGCCTGGTCCTGGCCTTCCAGGCGGCGGGCTCCTGCGCCGCCGGTCTGCTCTACGGGACCGTGCGCGCCCGGTCGCTGCGGACCTGCGTCGCCGCCCTCGCGGTGGCCATGACCCTGCCGTGGGCGGCGGCCGCGAGCGGCTCCGTACCGGCCCTGGCCTGCGCCCTGCTGCTGGCCGGCATGTCCACGGCCCCGACGCTGGTCACGGCGATGTCCCAGGTCCACGCGCGCATCCCGCAGGGGCGGCTGAACGAGGGCATGACCCTCGCGGTCACCGCCATCCTCGCGGGTGTGGCGGGCGGTTCGGCGGGCACCGGGTGGGCCGTGGAGAGCGCGGGTCCGGTGGCGGCGTACGGGGTGGCGGCGACGGCGGCGGCCGGATGCCTGGTGGCGGCGCTGCCGGCGACCGGGGCGGGGCCATTCGTACGGCGCCCGAGTGATCATGCCCGCGTGGTACGTGTACCCGCCGCCCGCGATCCGCGATAACTGGGGGTGCCTTCCCCCAGCGCCCTTCTCCTCGCGGAGGAACACCCCTTGCTGCCCTCTTCCCGCCCCGTGTCCGCGGCCCTGATCGTCGCGGCGGTCACCGCCGGCTGCCTGGTCCCGGCGGTCCCCGCCCTCGCCGACACGCCGGGCATCCGCTTCTCCCAGCCCTACGTCCCCTCCATCGCCCCCGGCACCACGGGCCGCGTGGTCATCGCGGCCCGGGGCGGAGCGGAGCCGGCCGTCAGCGGCACCTTCCGCATCACCGCCCCGGAGCGGACCACCTTCCCGGAGGCCCGCTTCTACTGGAACGGCACCCGCGCGGCGGCCCCGTGCACGCGCTCGGCGGACGCCCGCCGCCTGACCTGCGAGGCGAACACCCGCACGGGCTTCCGCTTCGCCGCCGGGGAACAGACCCAACTGGCCGTCGCGGTCCGCGTGGACGCGGACGCCCCGCAGGGCACGACCCTCACTGGCGGCGAATGGGCCACGACGGTAGAAGCCCCGGCCCTCTTCGCGGTCTCCACCCCGGTATCGGGCCCGAAGGGCGACAGGGGCGACAAGGGCGATAAGGGCGACGACGGCAAGCCGGGCACCGAAGGCAAGCCGGGCAAGCCAGGCCACCACGGCAAGCCGGGCCCGAAGGGCGAAAAGGGCGACCGAGGCGACACGGGCCCGTCCGGCCCCCAGGGCAACCCGGGCCCCTCCGGCCCGTCCGGCCCGCAGGGCGACCCCGGCCCCCAGGGCCCCGCGGGCACCCAGGGCAACCCGGGACCGGCAGGCCCGTCCGGCCCCCAGGGCAACCCGGGACCGGCAGGCCCGGCAGGCCCGCAGGGCAACCCGGGCCCGGTAGGCCCGGCGGGCCCGTCCGGCCTCCAGGGTGAGCAGGGCCCGACAGGCCCCGCAGGCCCGCAGGGCACCCAAGGCCCGTCCGGCCCGCAGGGCACCCAGGGCAACCCGGGCCCGTCGGGCCCCCAGGGCAACCGTGGCCCCACGGGCCCCCAGGGCACGAAGGGCGACCGCGGCCCGGCCGGCCCGCAGGGCAACCGTGGCCCCACCGGCCCCCAGGGCCACCGAGGCCCCGCAGGCCCGAAGGGCGACACCGGCCCCCAGGGCCCGGCGGGCGGCCCGCAGGGCCCGCGCGGCGAAAAGGGCGACAAGGGCGACCGCGGCCCGGCCGGCCCCAGGGGCCCGCAGGGCAAGCCCGGCAAGCCCGGCCCGGCCGGCCCGCAGGGGCCGAAGGGGAAGCCTGGCGACTGCAAGTGCGGCGGCGGCAAGGACCACGGCCCCGAGACCCCGAAGGCCAAGATCGTCTCCCCGGGCAAGGGCCTCGGCGTCCGCTCCGGCCCCGGCACCCAGTACGCCCAGAAGGGCAAGCTGCAGACCGGCTCGGTCGTCGCCCTCCAGTGCAAGGTCAACGGCCAGAACATCGACGGCAATTCGATCTGGTACAAGCTCGCTGACGGCACCGGCTGGATCGCCGCCCGCTACGCCCTGAACCTCAACAAGATCCCCTTCTGCTGACCCACCCCACCCACCGAAGGCCCCGCAGCCACCCCCTGCGGGGCCTTCGCCCGCACTCGGCCCCGGCTCCCGCCCCGGCCCCGCGCATGACAAAGGCCCCGCCGCCCGGAGGCTGCGGGGCCTTGGCCCACATGGGATGAGTGGAGATGGCGGGAATCGAACCCGCGTCCAACGGTGCAGAAGCAGGGCTTCTCCGAGCGCAGTCCGCTGCGCTTTTCTCGGCCCCGGAGATCACACGGACAAGTCTCCGACGGGCTCAGTCACTGTTTGGTTTCCCTCAGGCCCCCGTGACCGGGGCTAGAGGTTTAGATCCCTAGTTGACGCCAGGATCCGGACCGGGACCACTTCCGGGCTGACGCTCCTCACAGAGGCTTCAGCTCACTGTTATTAGGCAGCGAGGGTGAAGCGGGAGTTATCGCTCTTGGAGTTGGCGATTATTTTTTGCGACATGTGGTTAGCGAGATCATTGCCGCTTCCTCGGCTCGCTTCCCCTGCATCGACATCCGCTGTCGAAACCGATCATCCCCATGTTGTGTTAACAAGCTGCTCCGCCCCGGGGGGCGGTGCTGACGCCATCGTACGCGAAGTGGACCACCGCGTGCCAGGCGATTACACCGTGCCGCGCTGCTTGCGCCGGATCGCCGAGATCGCGCGGTTCGTCTCGCGGGTGTCCTGCTTCTCCCGCAGCGTCTGCCGCTTGTCGTACTCCTTCTTGCCCTTCGCCAGCGCGATCTCCACCTTCGCCCGGCCGTCCTTGAAGTACAGGGCCAGCGGCACGATCGTGTGACCCGACTCGTCGGCCTTGCGCTCCAGCTTGTCGATCTCCTCCCGGTGCATCAGGAGCTTCCGCTTGCGCCGCGCGCTGTGGTTGGTCCAGGTGCCCTGGCTGTACTCCGGCACGTGCACGTTGTAGAGCCAGGCTTCCCCGCCCTCCACCGACACGAAGCCGTCGACCAGCGAGGCCCGCCCCTGCCGCATCGACTTGACCTCGGTGCCCGTGAGCACGAGACCGCACTCGTAGGTGTCGAGGATCGCGTAGTCGTGCCGCGCCTTCTTGTTCTGGGCGATCAGCTTGCGCCCTTTTTCCTTAGCCATAGTGCGGTCATTTTCGCACTACGGACCCACCCCGAGGCCACCCAATACCGTGACGGCCCGCTCCTCCGCCCGCTCGCCCGCCGCCACGTCGGGGGTGATGCCCGCGCCGTCCAGGCTGCGGCCCGCCGGGGTGCGGTACGTGCCCACCGTCAGCTCCGCCACCGAGCCGTCCGGCAGCTCGGTCGGCATCTGCACCGAGCCCTTGCCGAAGGTCCGGCTGCCCACCGCGACCGCCCGGCCCCGGTCCTGCAGGGCGCCCGTCACCAGCTCCGCCGCGCTCATCGTGCCGCCGTCCACCAGGGCCACCAGCGGCCGGCCGGTGTCCCCGCCGGGCTCCGCGTTCAGCACGCGCTGCTCCCCGCGGACGTCGTACGTCGCCACCAGCCCGCCGTCCAGGAAGGCGGAGGCGGCGGCGACCGCCTCGTCGACCAGACCGCCCCGGTTGCCGCGCAGGTCGAGCAGGACCCCGCCCCCGGCAGGAGCCGCGCGCACGGCGGCCCGTACCCGCTCGCCGGTGCCGCGGGTGAAGGAGCTGACCTTGATCACGGTGACCTCCCCGGCCAGCTGCCGCACGGTCACCGCCTCGGTCCGCAGCTGCTGGCGCAGCACGGTCTCGGTGCGGCCCGCGCCGTCCCGGCTGAGGTCCAGCCGGACCGGGGTGCCGGCGGCCCCGCGCAGCAGGGCGACCACATCGGCCACGGCCATGCCCGTCACCGGCTGCCCGTCGACGCCGAGCAGCCGGTCGCCCTCGCGCAGCCCGGCGCGCTCGGCGGGGCCGCCGGGCTGGACCTTGTCGATCGCGATGGCGCCGTCGCCGGAGCGGGCGGCCCAGACGCCGACGCCGGTCCAGTGGCCGTCCAGGTCCTCGGCGAAGGCGGCGTACTCGCCCCGGTCGTAGACGGTGCCCCAGCGGTCGCCGCTGCGGCTGACCACCTCCTGGGCGGCCTTCTTGCCGGACTTGCCCTCCGCGACGGCCTCGGCGGCTGCCCGGGCCACCGCCTCGCGGTCCGCGGTCCCGGCCGTACGGGTGGCCCCGGGCGCGGGGTGCGCCGTACGGGCGGACGCGGCCTCGGCGCTGTCCGCGCGGTCCCAGCAGCCGCTGCCGGCGCCGACCGCGACGACGGCGACGAACGTTAACGTCAGAGCGGCCCCGCGACGAGGGCCGCGGGGCCGGAGACAGAGGGCGGGCAGACCCGGCATGGCGCCGAGTCTAGGACAAGGCCCGCGGCGGTACGGGGTGTTGCCCCGGTCCGCTCACAGGGCGCTTGTCACACCTTCAGGTACTTGCGCAGGGCGATGAAGGCGGCCATGGAGGGCATCAGGAGGCCGATGAACAGCACGTACGGCAGCTTGGCCAGCACCGATCCCCAGCCCATGAAGTCGATCAGCTGGATCTTGTCGCGCAGTCCGACACCGTGGTCGATCACGAAGTACTGGCCGGAGACGAGCATCGCGCAGGCGAACAGCGCGCCGATGAGCCCGGCGACCGCCGCCTCCATGATGAACGGCACCTGGATGTAGAAGCTGGAGGCGCCCACCAGCCGCATGATCCCGGTTTCCCGCCTGCGGCTGAACGCCGAGACGCGCACGGTGTTGACGATCAGCAGCAGCGCCACGATCAGCATGATCGCCATGATGCCGATGGCGGCCATGTTGAGGTAGTTGAGGATGCGGAAGAGGTCGTCGATCGCCTGCCGCTGGTCGTCGACGGTGTGGATGCCGTCGCGCCCGGTGAAGGCGGAGGTGACCACCTTGTACTTCTCCGGGTTCTTGAGCTTGACCCGGAAGGACTCCTGCATCTGGTCGGGGGTGATGGAGGAGGCCAGCGCCGTGTGGCCGTACTGCTCCTGGTAGTGCTTGTACGCCTCGTCGGCCGACTCGTAGGCCACCGACTTGACCAGGGACATCGCCTTGAGGTCGGCCTCGATCTGCTTCTTCTGCTCCTCGGTCACCGCGCCCTTGGAGCAGGAGACGCCCGCCCCCGCGCCGCCGGACTTCGCGGCGGCCTCACTGGCCTCCAGGGCGTCCTGCTTGTTGCAGAGGTAGATCGAGACGTTGGCCTTGTCGTACCAGAAGCCCTTCATGCGGCCCACCTGCTCGCTCATGAGCAGGGAGCCGCCGAACAGGGCCAGGGACAGGGCCACGGAGATGATGACCGCGAAGGTCATGGTGAGATTGCGACGGAGGCCGACGCCGATCTCCGACATGACGAACTGGGCGCGCATGACGTCTCAAGGGCCTTTCAGTGCTGGTAGCCGTAGACGCCGCGCGACTGGTCGCGTACGAGTCGGCCCTGTTCGAGTTCGATGACGCGCTTGCGCATCTGGTCCACGATCTGCTGGTCGTGCGTCGCCATGATCACGGTGGTGCCGGTCCGGTTGATCCGGTCCAGCAGCTTCATGATGCCGACGGAGGTCTGGGGGTCGAGGTTGCCGGTGGGCTCGTCCGCGATCAGCAGGGCGGGGCGGTTGACGAAGGCGCGGGCGATGGCCACGCGCTGCTGCTCACCGCCGGAGAGCTCGCCGGGCATGCGCTCCTCCTTGCCGCCCAGGCCGACCAGTTCGAGGACCTGGGGGACGGCCTTGCGGATCTCGCCGCGCGGCTTGCCGATGACCTCCTGCGCGAAGGCCACGTTCTCGGCGACCGTCTTGTTGGGGAGCAGGCGGAAGTCCTGGAAGACGGTCCCCAGCTGGCGCCGCATCTGCGGGACCTTCCAGTTGGAGAGCTTGGCGAGGTCCTTGCCCAGGACGTGCACCTGGCCGTGGCTCGCCCGCTCCTCGCGCAGGATCAGCCGCAGGAAGGTGGACTTGCCGGAGCCGGAGGAGCCGACCAGGAAGACGAACTCGCCCTTCGCGATGTCGAGGGAGACTTCTCTGAGTGCGGGACGGCTCTGCTTCGGGTAGGACTTGGAGACACTGTCGAATCGGATCACGGGTGCACCACGGTCGCCGGGAGTAGGTGTGCGTGACCATACGCGACCGGGCGCGAGGTGGGGACCCGGCCACCGGAGTTGTCCGTATTGTCCCGGGGTACGGGGGGTCCTGACCGTGATTGCCCGGACGGGCCGCGCCGAATGTCGGCGAAGCTGGCACAGTGGTAGGGGGAACGGTCCGGTTCCCCTTGCCGTTATAGGCAGTGAAGACCGAGGGGACGAGAGGAGGAGCGCATGACATATGACCGGCTCGTGTGCGCGAACTGCGCCGCGCCCGTCAGCCAGGGCCGCTGCCCGGTGTGCCGGGCGAACCGGGAGCGCCTCCAGCAGGAGGGCCCCTTCTCCGGCCTGAACCCCGTGGCGCTCATCGTGCTCATGGTGGTCCTCGTGGCCGCCCTGGTGCTGGTGGCACAGCAGACCGTCTGACGGACCCCGTCCGGCGGACGCCGTCCGGGCGGGCCCGGCGCCGGTGCTCGTCGGTGCCCGCGCCGCGTACCGATCACATGCAGCGGGAAGGGCCCGGACACCTGAGGTGTCCGGGCCCTTCCTGTGTGATCCGGTCCGCGTTACGCGGTGGTCTGCTCCTGCTGCTTGCGCCAGCGGATGCCGGCCTCCAGGAAGCCGTCGATCTCGCCGTCGAGGACCGCCTGCGGGTTGCCGACCTCGAACTCGGTCCGCAGGTCCTTGACCATCTGGTACGGGTGCAGGACGTAGGAGCGCATCTGGTTGCCCCAGGAACTGCCGCCGTCCTTGAGGGCGTCCATCCGGGCCTGCTCCTCCTGGCGGCGCCGCTCCAGCAGCTTGGCCTGGAGCACGTTCATCGCGCTGGCCTTGTTCTGGATCTGCGAGCGCTCGTTCTGGCAGGAGACGACGATGCCGGTCGGGATGTGCGTGATGCGGACGGCGGAGTCGGTCGTGTTGACGCCCTGGCCGCCGGGGCCGGAGGCGCGGTAGACGTCCACGCGCAGCTCGGACTCGTCGATCTCGACGTGGTCGCTGGTCTCGACGACGGGCAGCACCTCGACACCCGCGAAGGAGGTCTGGCGGCGGCCCTGGTTGTCGAAGGGCGAGATGCGCACGAGGCGGTGGGTGCCCTGCTCCACGGAGAGGGTGCCGTAGGCGTACGGGGCCTTGACCACGAAGGTGGTCGACTTGATGCCGGCCTCTTCCGCGTACGAGGTCTCGTAGATCTCGGTGGAGTAGCCGTGGCGCTCCGCCCAGCGCAGGTACATGCGCTGGAGGCGCTCGGCGAAGTCGGAGGCGTCGACGCCGCCGGCCTCGGCGCGGATGTTGACCAGGGCCTCGCGCTCGGCGTACTCGCCGGAGAGCAGGGTCCGGACCTCCATCTCGTCCAGCGCCTTGCGGACGGAGGCGAGCTCGGCCTCGGCCTCGGCGAGGGTGTCCGCGTCGTCCATCTCCTGGGCGAGCTCGAACAGCACCGCGAGGTCGTCGATGCGCCCGCGCAGGGTCTCGGCCTTGCGGACCTCGGCCTGGAGGTGCGAAAGCTTGCTCGTGATCTTCTGGGCGGCTTCCGGGTCGTCCCACAGGGACGGCGCGGCGGCCTGCTCCTCGAGCACGGCGATATCTGCCCTCAGCTTGTCGAGGTCCAGGACGGCCTCGATCGACCCCATGGTCGAGGAGAGGGACTTCAGCTCTTCGGAAACATCGACGACTGCCACGGGTCCAGCGTAGCCGGTCCGCCGGCCCGCCCGTCCGGGCAGGCCGGATCACCCGTTCTGATGACGGCTCGCACGGGCGTACGCTCACCGTATGACCGTTCTCCTCGTCAAGCGCCGCCATGTGGACTACATGCGCGTCACGACGACGAGCTGTCTGCCGCCGGACCGAACCCAAGCCTGATCCACCCCGATCCGACTTGGTCCTGTACGCGGCCCACGCGGTCCCGGCGCCACCCGTGCCGGCGGCCCCACCCACCCGCGGCCCCCGCCACCTCTGGGGAACAGGACCCCGTGACATCCGAAACGGAGCCGTCATGCCGTCCGCGCACTCCCTCCCCGTCCTGGACCTCTCGCAGGCCGACGACCCGGCCCAGCGGGCCGACTTCCTCAAGAACCTGCACGCGGCCGCCCGGGACACCGGCTTCCTGCACCTGACCGGGCATGGTGTGACCGCCGCCGAGAGCGCGCGCATCCTGGAGTTGACCCGGGCCTTCTTCGCCCTCCCGGAGGCCGACCGGCTCGCCGTGAGCAATCTGAACTCCCCGCACTTCCGCGGCTACACGCGGATCGGCCACGAGCTGACCGGCGGGGCCTCGGACTGGCGCGACCAGCTGGACGTCGGCGCGGAGCGGCCGGCGCCGGAGCTGGGGCCGGGGGACCCGGCGTACCTGTGGCTGGAGGGGCCGAACCAGTGGCCCGCCGCGCTGCCGGAGCTCCGTACGGTGGTGCTCGACTGGCAGGCGCGGCTGGCGGCGGTGGCGCACCGGCTGCTGCGCGAGCTGCTGGTCTCCATCGGCGCGCCGGCCGACTTCTTCGACGACGCCTTCGCCGAGCGGCCGCACCTGCACACGAAGCTGATCCGGTACCCGGGGTCGGCGCCGTCGGGGGCGGACCAGGGGGTGGGCGCGCACAAGGACTACGGCTTCCTGACGCTGCTGCTCCAGGACGCGGTGGGCGGGCTCCAGGTGGTCCGGGACGGGGGGTACGTGGACGTGCCGCCGCTGCCGGGGGCGTTCGTGGTGAACCTGGGTGAGCTGCTGGAGATCGCGACGGAGGGGTATCTGACGGCGACCGACCACCGGGTGGTGAGTCCGCCGGGGGCGGTGGAGCGGTATTCGGTGCCGTTCTTCTACAACCCGCGGCTGGACGCGGTGATCGAGACGGTGCCGGGGGATTATCTGCGGGACGCGCCGGGGGTGGCGCACGACGCGTCGAATCCGCTGCACGCGGAGTACGGGCGCAACGAGCTCAAGGGCTGGGTCCGGGCCCATCCCGCGGTGGCCCGCCGCTGGCACCCGGAACTGACGCCGGCATAGCCGAACCCGCGGGGCCCGGGGCCGGCGGGGCTGAGTTTGCGGGGCGCGGCCCCGAGCCCCGCGCCTCAAACGCCGGCGGGGCTGGGTTTGCCCGCCCGGCGTTTGCCGGCGGGCCCGGGCAGGGCGGGCTG
>NZ_JBEYVX010000051.1:0-41767 GCF_040644195.1 Streptomyces sp. NPDC047014
GGCCGGAGCCGCGGCCCCGCAGGGCGCTCGGCCCCGCCGCCCCTGCCCGTACGGCCAAGCCCCCGCAAGGCGCTCGACCCCGCCGCTCCTGCCCCCGGCCGCCCAATCCCCCCCCCCCCCCCAGGGGGGGGCCCCCCGAGCCGGTAGCTCGGGAAGCGCCCCTGTCGTGCGTCGTGCCCGTATACGAAAATCAGGTGAGCGGATCCGCCGTCGGCGGCGTCAGCGCATCTTCCCGCCGCGCGGCATCCGCATGCCCTTGGGCATCGGGCCCTTCGGCAGCGGCATATTGCTCATGAGGTCGCCCATGGCCCGCAGCTTGTCGTTGACCTGGGTGATCTGCGGTCCGGCCAGCACGCGCGGCAGCTTGAGCAGGGTGGTGCGCACCTTCTTGAGCGGCACCTCGCCCTCGCCCGTACCCACGATGAAGTCGTGCACCGGGACGTCCGGCATGATCCGGGCCATCTTCTTCTTCTCGTTCGCGAGCAGCGGCTTCACCCGGTTCGGGTTGCCCTCGGCGATCAGCACCACGCCGGCCTTGCCCACGGCGCGGTGGACGATGTCCTGCTGCCGGGTCATCGCGATGGCCGGGGTGGTCGTCCAGCCCCGTCCGACGTTGTCCAGTACGGCCGCGGCCGCGCCCGGCTGTCCCTCCATCTGCCCGAAGGCAGCCCGCTCGGCCCGCCGCCCGAAGACGATCGCCATCGCGAGGAACGCCACCAGGAAGCCCAGGATGCCCAGGTAGACCGGGTGGTCGATCAGGAAGCCGATCGCAAGAAAGACACCGAAGGTGACGATTCCCACGCCCGCGACGATCAGACCGACCTTCGGGTCGGCCTTGCGCGTCATCTTGTACGTAAGGGCGATCTGCTTCAGTCGCCCGGGGTTCGCAGCAGTCTCTGCGTTTGACTTCCTCGCCATACCCAGAGTTTACGTGGCCTGCGGGGTTCGGGTAGCCGCGGCCTCAAGTACGTGTTCGGTTTCCACGCGGTCCTTGGCCCGGCGGCGGTCCTCCAGGACGGCGGCCCAGGCGTTGCGGCGGGCCCCGCTCATCAGCAGGGACTCGATGCCGCGGAAGGCGTCGGAGAGGGTCGGGATGGCGATGGCGCGTACGGGCGCGGCCTGCATGTTGACGATCCCTTTCACGATGCCCGCATCCGGGGTGATGGGGGCGGTGTGTGCGGTGCGTGGACCCAGCGTCACTGACTGGTGTTACCAGGGCGTGACCGGGCGGTCAAATGTCGTTGACGCGTCGCATACGCCGACGCGGCCCGCCGGACTCTCCCTCTGAAGAGCCTAGGGGCCGCGTCGGCGCGGTATTACTGATTGGTAATCTTTGTGCCGGACTTCACACGCCCGGCCTTATGCATCCGGATACATCCGGCCATCACGCGCCCGGCGCAGGGCGAGAGCTCACGCCTCGACGCGCCCGCGCTTCTCCATCGCCTGCTGGTACAGCCGCCCCGCCCGGTACGAGGACCGGACCAGCGGGCCCGACATCACGCCGGAGTAGCCGATCTCCTCGGCCTCCTTCGCCAGCTCCACGAACTCGGCCGGCTTCACCCACCGCTCCACGGGGTGGTGCCGCGGCGAGGGCCGCAGGTACTGGGTGATGGTGATGAGCTCGCAGCCGGCCTCGTGCAGGTCCCTGAGCGCCTGCGAGACCTCCTCGCGCTCCTCGCCCATGCCGAGGATCAGGTTCGACTTGGTGACCAGGCCGTAGGCGCGGGCCCGGGTGATCACGTCGAGCGAGCGCTCGTAGCGGAAGCCGGGGCGGATGCGCTTGAAGATCCGCGGCACCGTCTCCACGTTGTGCGCGAAGACCTCGGGGCGGGAGGCGAAGACCTCCTCCAGCAGCTCCGGCACCGCGTTGAAGTCGGGGGCCAGCAGCTCGACCTTGGTGTGGCCGGTCTCGCGGCCCGCCGTCTGCTGGTGGATCTGGCGCACGGTCTCCGCGTACAGCCAGGCGCCGCCGTCGGCCAGGTCGTCGCGCGCGACGCCGGTGATGGTGGCGTAGTTCAGGTCCATCGTGACGACCGACTCGCCGACGCGGCGCGGTTCGTCGCGGTCCAGCGCCTCGGGCTTGCCGGTGTCGATCTGGCAGAAGTCACAGCGCCGGGTGCACTGGTCACCGCCGATGAGGAAGGTGGCCTCGCGGTCCTCCCAGCATTCGTAGATGTTGGGACAGCCGGCCTCCTGGCACACCGTGTGCAGTCCTTCGCCCTTCACCAGGGCCTGCATCTTGGTGTACTCGGGACCCATCTTCGCCCGGGTCTTGATCCACTCGGGCTTGCGCTCGATGGGGGTCTGGGCATTCCGGACCTCCAGGCGCAGCATCTTGCGTCCGTCGGGTGCGACTGCGGACACGACCGGCTCCCTGTGACTTCGATTGTTCGGGCGCCCCCCAGGGTACGCCCGTAATTTCGTACGCTCTTACGCCGACCAACCTGCGAGCGGCCGGACTCATTCCCGCAGCCGTGAGGTCTCTATGCGGTCTCGATTTCGCGCGGCCGGAGCTCGGCGTGCTCCAGCACGTCCCTGAGGTGCTTCTCGGCCACCGGTACCACCTCGGACACGGTGATCTCCCGGCCCAGTTCGTACGAGAGGGAGGTCACACCGGCGTCCCGGATCCCGCAGGGGATGATCCGGTCGAACCAGGTGCTGTCCGGGTTCACGTTGAGCGCGAAGCCGTGCATCGTGACGCCCTTGGCCACCCGGATCCCGATGGCGGCGAGCTTGCGGTCCTCGCGGCGCTGGCCGGCGTTGGAGGGGGCGTACTCGGGGCCGTTCAGCCGGGGGTCGAACTCCTCGTCGGCCAGCCGGGGGTCGAAGTCGAGCGAGAGGCCGCCCAGCTGCGGGCGCTCCTCGACCGGGTCCCCGAGCACCCAGACCCCGGAGCGGCCCTCGATCCGGGTGGTCTCCAGGCCGAAATCGGCGGCCGTGCGTATCAGGGCCTCCTCCAGGCGGCGCACGTGCGCGACGACGTCCACCGGGCGGGGCAGCTTCATGATCGGGTAGCCGACGAGCTGGCCGGGGCCGTGCCAGGTGATCTTGCCGCCGCGGTCCACGTCGATGACGGGGGTGCCGTCGAGGGGGCGCTCGCTCGGGTCGGTGCGGCGGCCCGCGGTGTAGACGGGCGGGTGCTCCACCAGCAGGCAGGTGTCCTCGATCTCGTCCGCGAAGCGGGCGGCGTGCACCCTGCGCTGCTCGTCCCAGGCCCGGGTGTACTCGACGGATTCCGGTCCGAAGCCCAGATGGACAAACCCAAGCTCAGCCACCGCAGCGCCTCCTCGTTGAACCTGCTGTGTGCACGTACCTCACCCGGCAAGGGTACGGCGGCCCGTGCGGCCCCCTCAGGCCCCCCGGCCCGCCTCGGGCGCCCGGCCCGCCTCGGGCCCCCGCCGCCTGCTCCGCGGCGGCCGGTCCGGGTCCTCGTCCGCGCGCGGCAGCCGCCGGTGGCCCTCCGAGTGGTCGTTCACCCAGCCGCACACCCCGCACGCGTACCGCCCGTCGAGCCCCGCGATGAGGGTGCCGCAGCGGCGGCATTCCGCCTCGGTGATCTCGGGCGGGGGCAGCGGGGCGGTGGATTCGGCGCGCTCCTCGGGACGGTGCGCTCCGCGGGGCGTGCGGTTCATGGGGCGCAGCGTACGCGGGCCGGAAGCGCCGGTCCGTAAAGAGCCCTACTGATTCTGCACACGATCGGATGAATATGGGGCAGAGAGGGCGGGCCGGGCGAAGTTCGCCGCTACATTCACGCCGTCCACAGGGCCGGGGCACCGGTCCGTCACGTCAGGAAACCGTGGAGCCGATGACGGAACGACCTGCCCAGCGCGTCCCCAACAGGCAACTCGCGGCGCTGATCGCGGAAGCCGGGTTCTCCAACGCCGGGCTCGCCCGCCGCGTCGACCAGCTCGGGCTCGAACACGGTCTCGATCTGAGGTACGACAAGACCTCGGTGACCCGCTGGCTGCGCGGGCAGCAGCCGCGCGGCACCACCCCCGCCCTGATCGCGGAGGTGTTCACCCGCCGGCTCGGCCGGCGGCTCTCCGCCCAGGACCTGGGGCTGGACGCCTGCGCGCCCGTGTACGCCGGGCTGGAGTTCGCCGCCACCCCCGAGGAGGCCGTGGACATCGCGAGCGGCCTGTGGCGCAAGGACTCCGGTTCGCACGCGGAGCTCCGGAAGATCGCCTTCACCCCGGCCGGGCTGGTGGTGCCCAGCCGGGACTGGCTGATCGGGCGGGCCGACGAGCGCGTGGGCCGGGGCGCGGAGCCCGCGGCGGCGGCCCGGGTCCCGCTCCAGGGCCGGACCTCGGTGCCGCGCCAGCGGCAGATCGACCGGGGGCCGGGCCAGCGCGTGACGGCCGGGGACATCGCCGCGCTGAGATCGGTGAGCGAGCTGTTCCGCACCCTGGACCAGACCTACGGCGGCGGGCACGCACGCCAGGCGC
Source organism: Streptomyces sp. NPDC047014 (assembly GCF_040644195.1). Classification (NCBI taxonomy): domain Bacteria; kingdom Bacillati; phylum Actinomycetota; class Actinomycetes; order Kitasatosporales; family Streptomycetaceae; genus Streptomyces; species Streptomyces sp. NPDC047014. The sequence continues at coordinate 4,446 of NZ_JBEYVX010000051.1, forward strand.
TGGTGCGGTACCTGGAGCACGAGGCCGAGCCGATGCTCCGCGGCACCTACGGGGACAGCACCGGCCGGCGGCTGTTCGCGGCCGCCGCCGATCTGACCCGGCTCGCGGGCTGGACCTCGTACGACATCGCCGCGCACGGGCTCGCCCAGCGGTACTTCGTGCAGTCGCTGCGGCTCGCGCAGGCCGCCGGGGACCGCCCCTACGGGGCCTATGTGCTGGTCACCATGAGCCGTCAGGCGGTGTACCTCGGCCACGGCCGGGAGGCCGTGCAGCTGGCCCGGGTGGCCCAGCAGGGCGTGGGCTCCGGGCCGCCGCCGGTGGTGCAGGCGCTGCTGCACGCGGCGGAGGCGCGCGGGCACGCCGTCCTCGGTGAGGTCCGGGCGGCGACGGCCTCGCTGGTGCGGGCCGAGCGGGCGCTGGGCGCGGCCCGGCCGGGGGACGACGTACCGCACTGGGCGCGCCCCTTCGACGAGGCGCAGCTCGCGGACGAGTTCGGGCACTGCCACCGGGACCTCCAGCAGTACCGGGCCTCGGCGCAGCACGCGGAGCGCTCCCTCCAGCTGCGCGGGGCGGCGTACGCCCGGTCGCGGCTGTTCTGCCGGGTGGTGCTGGCCACGGCGCGGCTGGGGCTGGGCGAGCTGGACCAGGCGTGCGCGCTGGGGGCGGAGGCGGCGCAGCAGGCGATGGAGATGCGGTCGGTGCGCGCGGTGGAGTACGTACGGGACTTCGAGCGGCGGCTGGAGCCGTACCGGGACGCCTCGGCCGTGCGGACCTACCGGGACCGGGTGGCGGCCCTGTCCTGAGGCGGTCCGCACGGCCGGGCGTGCGGCAGGGGCCCGGTCCCGAGGCGGGAGGACCGGGTCCCTGGGTCGTCTGTGGTTCTCAGGCCGCCACCGGGAGTGCGGGCTCCGGGGCGACCGGGAGCGGGATGCCGAAGTCGCGCAGGATGGCGCCGCCGGCCCGGCGGGCCGAATGGAGTGCGCCCTGGACGGTGTTGGCGTCGCGGTGGTCGCCGCAGACGTACAGCCCGGCCAGGACGCGGACCGGGCGCCGCATGTCGTAGGGCGGGGGCATGGCGGGGACCGCGTCCGGGGTGTGGTGCACCGCGAGCAGTTCCCACGCGCGGGTGGGGGTGTCGTAGAGCCGGGCCAGCCGGGCGGCGACGGTGCGCGCCGGGGGCGGCGGGCCGAGCACGGTGGTGGTGACCAGGCTGCGGCCGGCCGGGGCCCGCGTCGGGTCGACCGCGCTCATGACGGCGGTGTGGCAGACGGGCCAGCGGGGGTCGCCGTCCAGGACCAGCGAGGCGTCCCGGGGCAGCGGGCCGGCGGTGGCGTGGTGCAGCAGGGTCACCTCGTGGAAGGCGGGCACCCGCAGCCCGGGCAGCAGCTCGGCGGCGGCGCGGGCGCCGGTGGCGAGCAGGACGGAGCGGCAGCGGAAGTCGCCGTGCTCCTCGGTGGTGACGAGGTTGGTGGCCACCGAGCGGACCCGGATGCCGGTCAGCAGGGTGCCGGGCGGCAGTCCGGCGGCGAGCAGGTCGGGCAGGGCGGCGGCGCCTCCTTCCGGTACGGCGAGCCGGCCGCGGGCGAAGGTCCGCAGGGCGAGGTCGGCGACGCGGCTGGAGGTGGTGAGCTCCGGGTCGCGCAGCAGGGCGGAGAGCAGGGGCCGCAGCACCCCGTTGAGGGTGCGCGGGGGCAGCCCGCGCGAGCGCAGGGCGGCGCGGGCGGTGCGTTCGGGCCGGGCGAGCAGTTTCTCCTCGGGCAGGGCGGCGAGCCGGCCGAGGGCGGCGCTGAGCCGGGCCTGGTCGAGGGAGCCGCTGGCGAGGGCGCGGGCCGGGGTGAGGGCGCCGGCCCTCAGCTGGCGGCCGTCGGTGTGGACGAGGACCCCTGGCGTGAAGGGGCGCAGGGTCAGCGCCCGCAGGGCGGGGGTGCGTGCGAGTTCGGTGTACGCGGTGTTGAGCAGGGGGCCGGTCCGGTCCAGGCGGAATCCGTCGGCCGAGTCGGTGGCCATCCGCCCGCCGGGGCCGTCGGCGGCCTCCAGGACGGTGACGGTGACCCCGGCTGCGATCAGGTGGTGCGCGGCCGCGAGTCCTGCGACTCCGGCTCCTACGATGACGACGTCCGCATGGTGTGCGGCATGGTGTGCGCTGCTGAGCACGTGCCCCTCCCCGAGGTCGGCGCGGCTGTGTGGGGATCCTCCTTCCCTCAACCGGCTCCGGGGGAAACCGAGTTCGGTGTGCTATTGCGGTCAAGTCCGGTCGCACGGTGGTCGCACAGCGGTCGCATGTGGGGCACGAAAGGTCGCACAGCGATCATCCGGCGGGGGTTCTGCTCCCTAGAGGGCGGCACGGATGGCCTGCTCGATGCCGGGGTCGCGGAAGACGTAGCCGGACTCCAGCAGCCGGGCCGGGCGGGCCCGCTGACCGGTGAGCACGTCCTGGGAGAACTCCCCGAGGACGATCCGCAGCGCGGCCGCCGGCACGGGCAGTACGGCGGGCCGCTTGAGCACCCGGCCCATGGCGGCGGTGATCTGGCGGTTGGTCAGGGGCTCGGGGGCGGTGAGGTTGACCGGGCCGTGCAGGGCGGGGGTGTCGATGATGTGGCGCAGGGCGCCGACCTCGTCGCGGAGCGAGATGAACGGCCAGTACTGGCGGCCGTCCCCGAGCCGGCCGCCGAGTCCGGCGCGGAAGAGGGGGAACATCCGCCCCCAGGCCCCGCCGTCCTTGGCGACGACCAGTCCGGTACGGGCGAACGCGGTCCGGATCCCGGCCGCCCGGGCGGGGGCGGCGGCGGCCTCCCACTCGACGCAGACGGACGGCAGGAAGCCGTGGCCCGCGGGGCTGTCCTCGTCGACGACGCGGTCGCCGGTGTCGCCGTAGTAGCCGACGGCGGAACCGCTGACGAGGACGGCGGGCGGGGTGTCGAGGGCGGCGAGGGCGCGGGCGAGGGTGGCGGTGCCGCGGACTCGGCTGTCGCGGATCTTCCGCTTGTAGGCGTCGGTCCACCGGTGGTCGCCGATGCCGGCGCCGGCGAGGTGCACGACGGCTTCGCAGCCGGCGAGGGGGGCGGGGTCGACGTATCCGGTGTCGGGGTCCCACCGGGCCTCGCCCCGTCCTGGCCTCGGCTCGCGCCGGACGAGGCGGACCACGTCATGGCCGTCGGCACGGAGGGACCGCACGAGCGCACTGCCGATGAGGCCGGTCGAGCCGGTGATGGCGATTCGCATGGGGCCATCCTGCCGGGTCGCTGCGCTGGCTCGGGCGGACCGGACTGCGTGGCGCGAGCCGCGCCGCGCCGCCCTGCCGGGCGGGGCCCGCGCTTGCCCTTCGCGGGGCGCGGCTGCCGGGCTAGGCCCGCGCTTGCCCTCGCGGGGCGCGTATCCCGGGCGGGGCTCGCCCTGGCCCTTCGCGGGGCGCGGCTGCTGGGCGGGCGTTCCTGTACGGCGCTCCGCGCCCGCGCCTCAAACGCCGGCGAGGCTGGGTTGGGGGCTCCGCCCCCGACCCCGCGCCTCAATCGCCGGCGGGGCTTGATGTGTGCCCCCGCCTCTTTCGCCTGCGGGTCCATTGGCCTGGCTGCCTTGTCCAGCGTCGCTGGCCCACACCCAGCCCCGCCGGCGTTTGAGGCGCGGGGTCCGGGGCGGAGCCCCGATTCTTGAGCTCTGCCAGGGGCGAGGGCGCGCGCCCACCACTTCCAGGCCCACCGGCCCAACCCAGCCTCGCCGGCGATTGAGGCGCGGGGTGCGGGGCGGAGCCCCGGGGCTTGGGCTTCGCCGGGGGCGCGGGTTCGCCCATTCAGCCTCGCCGGCGATTGAGGCGGGGGGCTACGGGGTCGTGCCCAGCCACGTGCCTACCGCGTACGTGGTGGTCATGGCCAGGGCGCCGCCCGCTACGTTGCGGAGGACCGCGCGGAGCGCCGGGGCTCCGCCCAGCCGCGCACTCAGCACCCCGCACAGGGTCAGCGCCGCCAGCACCGCCGCCACCGTCACCGGGACCCGCCCCGACGCCCCCGGCAGGGTGATCGCCAGCAGCGGCAGCAGCGCCCCCACCGTGAAGGCGAGCAGGCTCGCGAAGGCCGCGTGCCAGGGGTTGGCCAGCTCGTCGGGATTGATCCCCAGCTCCACCCGGGCGTGAGCCCGCAGCGCGTCCCGCGCCGTCAGCTGCTCCGCAGCCTCCCGCGCCACCTCCCGGCTCAGCCCCCGCGCCGCCAGCAGATCGGTCAGCTCCGCCAGCTCCGCCTCCGGCCGCGCGTCGAGCTCCCGCCGCTCCAGCGCGAGCGCCGCCCGTTCGGAATCCCGCTGCGAGCTGACCGAGACGTACTCCCCCGCCGCCATCGACAGCGCCCCCGCCAGCAGCCCCGCGACCCCCGCCGCCAGGATCGTCGCCCGCGAGGTGGTGGAGCCGGCCACGCCGACCACCAGGCCCGCCGTGGAGATGATCCCGTCGTTGGCGCCGAGCACCCCCGCCCGCAGCCAGTTCAGCCGCGTGCTCAGCGCCCCGTCGCCCTCCCCGCCCCGCGCGGCCTCGTCTCCCGTCACGCCCCCACTGTCACGGCCCGCGCCCCGCCCGGCCACCCGGCGGGCCGGTCCGGGGTGCGCGGGTCCCGCCCCCGTACCAGGGTGGAGGGGTGAGACGCGGACGCGAGGAGCCGGGCAGGCTGCGCGGGGAGCCGCCGCCGCGCTGGGCCCGGATCGCGCCCGCGGCGGCCCTGGTGGCGCTGGTGCTGGCCCAGGCGCTGACCCCCGACGCCGAGCTCGGCTTCTTCCTGGCGGGCCTGCCCCCGGTGGCGGCCTTCGCCTACGGCGCGGGCGGCACCGCCGTGTTCGCCGCCGTCGTGCTGGTCCTGCTCGGCCTGCCCGCCCTCGGCGTGGGCCATGCCCGCGGTACGGACCTGGCCACGGTGGCCGCGGTCGGACTGCTCAGCGTGGTGATCGCCTGGGTGCGCCAGCGCCGGGACGCCCAGCTGGTCAGCGTCCGCACGGTGGCGGAGGCCGCCCAGCTGGCGGTGCTGCCGCCGGTGCCCGGCCGGGTGGGCCCCGTGCACTGCGCGGGCCTGTACCGGGCGGCGCAGCGCGGCACGCTGGTGGGCGGCGACCTGTACGACGTACGGGCCGGGCCCTTCGGCGTACGGGCGCTGGTCGGGGACGTGCAGGGGCATGGTCTGGAGGCGGTGGCCACCGTGACGGCGCTGCTCGGCGCCTTCCGCGAGGGGGTGCTCGACGACACCGGGCTGGCCGGGGTCGCCGCCCGGCTGGACCGGCGGCTGCTGGCGGACGCGGCGGCGGCCTCCGACCAGCACGCGGAGCTCTTCGCGACGGCCGTACTGGTGGAGTTCCCGCCGGGGCTGGACGTCGTACGGATGGTGTCCTGCGGGCATCCGCCGGTCCTGCGGCTGCGCGGCACGGCGGTGGAGGAGGTGGCCGTGGAGCCGGGGCCTCCGCTGGGCCTGGGGCTCGCGGGCCCGGACCCGCCCTCGGTGGCGGAGCTTCCGGTGCGGCCCGGGGACCAGTTCCTGCTGCACACCGACGGCGCGACGGAGGCCCGGGACGCGACGGGGCATTTCTACCCCCTGGCGACCCGGGTGTCCGTGCTGTCGCGGGACCCGGCGGGCCTGGTCGACGCGGTCTGGCGGGACCTGCTCTCCTTCACCCACGGCGGTCCCGGCGACGACGTGGCCCTGCTGCTGCTCTCCCTGGACGGCCGGGGCCCGCGCGGCCCCGGCGGTCCTCCCCCGGGCGGAACCTCGGCGGCCGGGGCCGCTACGCCGCCTTGATGAACGCGCGCACCATCCGGCAGGTGACATTGGACGGGCGGTGGATGCCCGTCCGGACGGCCATCGTCCGTATCTTCCGGTTGGTGGCGCGCTGCGCGTCGTAGGTCCCGGAGTCGAGCAGGGATATGGCCAGCCGCATGGCCTTCAGGCGGCGGTTGTGGCTCTCGTACCACTCGCGGGGCAGGCCCGCCGGCAGCGGCTTCTTCTTGACGGGGTGAACGGTGGTGGCAGTGGCCATCTACAGCCTCCCAAACAGTAGTTGGCTTCCTGTCGTACTCCTTCGATTTTACCGGGGAGCACTGACAGAAGCCCCTGGTCGGACGGGTCCGGTTAGGGTCGGGAGCATGGAGATCTGGATCAATCCCGCCTGTTCCAAGTGCCGCGCCGCGCTGACCCTGCTGGACGCGGAGGGCGCCGACTACACGGTGCGCCGCTACCTGGAGGACGTGCCCTCCGAGGAGGAGATCCGCGCGGTCCTCGGCCGGCTCGGGCTGGAGCCGTGGGACATCACCCGTACGTCGGACCCGCTGGCCCGCGAGAGCGGCGTACGGGACCTGCCGCGCGAGGAGACGGACGAGGCGCGGGCCCGCTGGATCGCCCACCTGGCCGCGCACCCGAAGCTGATCCAGCGGCCGATCATCACCGCCGAGGACGGCACCGCCGTGGTGGCCCGCTCCGAGGAGGCCGTCCGCGAGGCGCTGTCCCGCGGACGGGCCTGACGGCGGGCGGCGTGACGGGGTGGGGGTGACGGGGGTGGGCGTGACCGCCGGCGGTTCAGCGCCCCGCACCTCCTGTGCGCCCCCGGCCCGCCGGGTACGGGCCGTCCCGGCCGGGTAGCCCAGGGAGGGCGCGGCAGGGGGGCTGCCGTCGGGGGCGTGAGGGGGGCTCATGGCTGCGGTCCGGCGGTGCGATCTCGCGGCGGGCGCGGTGCTGGTGGGGCTGCCCGCCGGGTCGTACGGGGCGGCGCGGGCCTGCTGGGAGGGCCCGCGCGGCGGGCTGTGGACGATCGCCCTGGCGGTGGGGGTCGTGGCCGCGCACTGGGCGGTGGGCATCACGCTGGCCAGGCGGCGGGAGACGGCCTTCACGGTGGCCGGGCTGCTGGCGGTGTTCCTGAGCCTGCCGTGGATCCTGCTCGTCGGGCTCCAGGCGGATCTGCGGGAGGACCGGGCGCTGCACGAGCGGGGGGTGAGCGAGCAGGCGCGGGTCACGGAGTGGGTGCACACCTCCGACCCGGTGGGCGGCGTCGAGGACAAGGTCACGGCGGTGGTCCTGCATCTGCCCGGCGGCGCCCGCACGACCATAGAGCTGGCGGGCGGAACGGCCCCGAGGATCGGTACGTCCGTCCAGGTCACCCGGGATCCCGACGGCCGGGCGGCGCCCCGGCTGGGCGGCCGGCCGGAGGAACCGGACAGCGCGCTCGCGACGTTGCTGCTCGTCCTGGTGCTGGGCCTGACCCTGCCGCCGGCGGTGGGCGCGGCGGCGCTGGCGCACGAGTACCTGGAGTGAGCCGGAGCGAGCCGGAGCGAGCCGGAGCCGGTCAGTCCGCTGCGAGCAGGGCGGCGACGCGGGGGGCCGCGGTGAGCGGGAACGCGTGGTGGGAGACGCCGGGCACCACCTCCACGCGGGCGCCGGGGAGGGCGTCCCGGGCGGCACGGGCCACGCGGGCGGCGTCGTGGCAGCGGGCACGGGCGGCGAGGAGCACGTCCACGCGCGGGCCGGCCCGTCCGGCGAGCCGGGGCCGCGGGCCGGTGACGGGCCGGACGGTGGGGAACGCGGCGGCGCACTCCTGGAGCCGCAGCCACTCAGGGTCGAGGGCGGTGGCGTCGCCGCCGGACTCCCAGGCGAGGAAGGAGCGGATCCGGCCGGGGGTGGGCCGCAGAAGCATGGGCAGGGCCCGCAGGACATAGCGCGGGCGGAGCCCGGCGAAGACCTGCGTCGGGTCGAGCAGCAGCAGCCGGCCGACCCGCTCGGGCCGCCGGGCGGCGTAATGGGCGGCGATCCAGGCCCCGTACGAATGCCCGCCGAGCACCACCGGCCCGTCCGGGGCGAGCACGTCGAGGACGGCGTCGAGCCAGCCGCCCAGATCGGCGACGGTACGGAGGGGACGCCCGGGGACGGGGCTGCTCAGGCCGGGCTCCCCCACCAGATCCACGGCGCACAGCCGATGGGTACGGGCCAGCCCGGCGCCGACGCACTCCCCCCACACGGCGGAGGAGGCCCCACCGCCGGGCAGCAGCACGAGCGGCGGTGCGCCGGGCGGCCCGCAGCGGTTGACGCGGGTGCGGCCGAAGGGGGTGGGCACGTCGAACGGCTCGACCCGCTCGGGCCACCGCGCGAGCGCGTCCTCGTAGGCGGACCGAAAGGCGGTCGGTGCTGCTGTGCGGGACACGGTGGGCACCTCACTGTCTCGCCAGACAATAATCTCGCTGAACGAGACATTACCCGGGAGCCGACATGCACGACACCGAACCCCCGAACCCGCCGGGCGGCGATCCGCACACGATGGACATCGTCCACCTCCTCCGCGCGGTGTCGGTCGAATTCGGCCTGCGCCAGGCTGAGTTCGCGGCCCGCAACGGCATGCACCCCACCGACGTGCGGGCGTTGATCTGCCTGCTGGACGCGGCCCGCGCGGACGAACCGGCCACGGCGGGCCTCCTCGGCACCCGCCTCGGCCTCAACTCGGCGGGCACCACGGCCGTGATCGACCGCCTGGAACGCCTGGGCCACGTATCCCGCACCCGCGACCCGCACGACCGCCGCCGCGTCCTCCTCCAGATCGAACCCGGGGCCCTCCGCCTCGGCCACACGTTCTTCGACCCCCTGATCACCGACCTCCTCGCGGTGATCAGCTCCTTCGCCCCACCCGAACAATCCACCATCCGCCACTTCCTCACCTCCGCCCGCACCGCGTTCACCCCGGAGCCGCACCGGTGACGCCCGCAGCCCGTGAGACCGCCCCCGGGACCGCCCCCGGGACCGCGACCGCCCGGCCCGCCGCGCCCGCGAGCCCCGCGCAGGACTCCCCCGCCCCCGCCGGGGCCGATCTGCACCTCGACCTGCCTGCCGACGGGCCCCGGCGGGGGGTCCTCGCGGAGGCACTGCGGGAGGGCGTGCGGAGCGGGCGGTGGGGCGGGGGGATGCGGATGCCCGCCTATCGGAGTCTTGCCGCCGATCTGGGGCTGGCCCGGAGTGTGGTCGCCGATGCCTATGCCGAGTTGGTCGCCGAGGGGTGGTTCGTCGCGCGGCAGGGGTCCGGGACGCGGGTGGCCGAGGGGGTGGCCGCCGCCGGGGCGCAAGCGCCGGCGGTGCGGGCCGGGGGTGAGCGGGTGGCGTACGACCTGCTCCAGGGCAAGCCGGATCCCGCCTCCTTCCCGCGCGCGGCCTGGGCCGCGAGCGCGCGGCGGTCGCTGGCGGCGGCGCCCACCGAGGCGTTCGGGCCCGGCGATCCGCAGGGGCGGCCCGAGCTGCGCCGCGCCCTGGCCGGGTACCTCGCCCGCGCACGCGGCGTGCGCTGCGGCCCGGAGAACATCGTCGTCTGCTCCGGCTTCGCCAACGGCCTGCGCCTCCTCGCCTCCCTCCGCCCCCGGGACTGGGCCGTGGAGGCGTACGGGCTCCCCTTCCACCACGGCATCCTCGACGCCGCCGGGGTCCGCCCGCACCCCCTCCCCGTGGACGAGGACGGCGCCCGCACGGAGGAGATACCCGCCCGCGCCCGCACCCTGCTGCTCACCCCCGCCCACCAGTTCCCCACCGGCGCCCGCCTGCTCCCCGCCCGCCGCGCCGCCGCCGTGGAATGGGCCCGCGCCACCGGTGGGCTGATCGTGGAGGACGACTACGACGGGGAGTTCCGCTACGACCGCAAGCCCGTCGGCGCGCTTCAAGGACTGGCCCCCGGCCACGTGGTCCACGCCGGCTCCCTGAGCAAAAGCCTCTCCCCCGCCCTGCGCCTCGGCTGGCTGGTCCTCCCCGACCACCTGGTCGAGCGGGTCCTCGCCGCCAAGGGGCAGCGGGAGTCCTGGGCGAGTGCGCTGGACCAGCTGGCCCTGGCCGATTTCATCGAGTGCGGTGCGTACGACCGCCACGTACGCCGGATGCGCCTGCGCTACCGCGACCGCCGCGACCGGCTGGTCTCCGTACTGGCGGAACGCGCCCCGCGGCTCCGCGTGACCGGCATCGCGGCCGGGCTGCACGCCGTCGTGGAACTGCCGGCGGGGCGCGAGGCGCCGGTCCTCACGGCGGCACGGGCGGCGGGCCTGGCCCTGGACGGGCTCTCGTCCTACCGGCACCCGGCCGCCCGGACGGCCCCGCGCGAGGGCCCGCGCGAGGGTCTGGTGGTCGGCTACGCGGCACCCGCGGAGGCAGCCTTCGGCCGGGCGCTGGAGCTGCTGGCGGACATCGCGGCGCGCGGGGCGGCGGAGCGGTAGCCGCACCAGGGGCGGGGCCGGGGCCCCTTCATCTCGCCCCGACACCACACTCTCGTAAGGTGGCCCGGAGTACGAAAGAGGACATATCGCACTAAAAGGACCCGTTGTGACCGAGCAGCAGCAGCCGCAGGAAGAGAGCCCGACCACCGCCCGCCCGCACCAGCCCGCCCACCAGCCCCCGCCCTGCCACACCGACTGGATGTTCGGCGGCGTCTACGGAACCGTCCTGGCCAGCGCCCTGATGGCCGCGCTGCACCAGGAGGGCGAGGACTTCACGCCCTTCTACGACGCCAGCTGGGTGCTGGTCACGGCGGCCACGGCCGGGCTCGCGCACGGCTACTCCCACCACATGGCCTCCCCCCGGCAGTGCTCCGAGGGATACCGGTGGCGGCTGCTGGCGCGGGCCCTGTGGAGCGAGTGGCCCCTCGTCGTGGCCACCCTGCCCACCGTCCTGCTGCTGACCGCCGCCGGGATCGGCGACTGGGACGCCTACGACGTGACGGCCGGCGGCCTCGGCCTGAACACCGGCCTGCTGTTCGCCTGGGGGGCGGTGGTGGCCCTCCGGGTGGGCCACCGGCTCCGCCGGGCCCTGCTCAGGGGCGTGGCCGACGCCACCATCGGCCTGGCGATCATCGTCGCCAACGCCCTGATCAAGTAGCGCGCCCCCCGGCCGGGGGGCGGCCTCACCCCGCCAGCCCGGCCTCCGCCTCCGCCAGGATCTCCGTCAGCCGGGCCCCGAACTCCGCGCCGCGCGGATCCGGCACGCCCGTCCGCGCCGCGTCGAGCAGCGCGTCCAGGGCCCGCCCGTACGCACCCGGTACGTCGCTCCAGCCCGGCAGGCTGTGCACGCCCTCGGTACCGCGCAGCTCCAGGCCCACCCCGGCGGCCGCCTGCGGGGCGCCCAGGCTGAGCACGGCGGTGCTGGCCGCGCCGGAAGCGTGCCGCAGGGCGAGCTGGACCACGTCCGCGGGGCCCCGGGTGGCGCTGACCTCGGTGACGTCGCCCAGGATCGGGATGAGGACGGACAGGGCGTGCGGGCCGACGTCCCACAGCCCGCCCTTGGCCTTGCGCCAGGGGGAGTCGGCGTAGGCGCTGGGGGTGCCGTCGGGCGGGAAGACCGCGCCCAGCCAGTGCGCGGCGGCCGTGAACCAGCCGGTACGGGCGGCCTGTTCGGCCACCCAGCCGGCGGTGGGCTCGGCGAAGCGGAGGGTGAGGAAGACGACGGAGGCGACCCCGTGCCGGGCGACGGCCCCGGCCACGGTGCGGGCCTCCTCCGGGGTGGTCGCGACGGGCTTGTCGAGCAGCAGATGGCAGCCGGCGGCGGCCGCGCGCACGGCGAGCGGGGCCTGCACGTCCGGCGGCAGCGCGAAGGCGACGACGTCGCAGTCGGCGAAGAGCGCGTCGGGGTCTTCGTACACCTTCACGCCGTACTCACCGGCCAGCGCGGCGGCGGCTTCGGGCCGGCGGCCCCAGACGCCGGCGAACTCGGAACCGGCGTGGGCGGCGATGGCGGGGGCGTGGGCGCGCTGCGCCCAGGGGCCGGTGCCGAGGAGCCCGACCCGGGGCAGGGGCCCGGCGGGGGCCTGACCGGCGGTGCTTGCGGCGGTGTTCACGACGGCATCTCCTGCGGGGTCTGCGGCGGGGCTCAGATCGGGCGAAACGCTCACGCGGCCAGTCTGCCGCACTCGGACGGGTGCTCGACCGCGAGGCCGCACACCCCGCCCGACCAGCAGGGTAAACCTCGGTAACACGGGGTTCACACACGGGCAACGGAAGAGAAATCGCGGGCGGGCACGCTGCGGACATCGCCGCAGCGACGAAGCGCGGCCGGCAGCGACCAGCAGCACCCGCAGAGTCTGAGGATGGGGCCCGTGAGCTACAAGGCTGAGTACATCTGGATCGACGGCACCGAGCCGACGGCGAAGCTTCGCTCCAAGACGAAGATCCTGGCGGACGGTGCGGAGCTGCCGATCTGGGGCTTCGACGGATCGAGCACGAACCAGGCCGAGGGCCACGCCTCCGACCGCGTGCTCCAGCCGGTGTTCTCCTGCCCGGACCCGATCCGCGGCGGCACGAACGTGCTGGTGCTGTGCGAGGTCCTGAACATCGACATGACCCCGCACGAGTCGAACACCCGGGCCCTGCTGCGGCCGGTCGCGGAGAAGTTCGCCGGGCAGGAGCCGATCTTCGGCATCGAGCAGGAGTACACCTTCTTCGACGGGGTCCGGCCGCTCGGCTTCCCGGTGGGCGGCTTCCCGGCGGCGCAGGGCGGCTACTACTGCGGTGTCGGCTCGGACGAGATCTTCGGCCGCGACATCGTCGAGAAGCACCTGGACCACTGCCTGGCGGCGGGGCTGGAGATCTCCGGCATCAACGCCGAGGTCATGCCCGGCCAGTGGGAGTTCCAGGTCGGCCCGCTGGGCCCGCTGGAGGTCTCCGACCAGCTGTGGATCGCCCGCTGGCTGCTGTACCGCACGGCGGAGGACTTCAACGTCTCGGCGACGCTGAACCCGAAGCCGGTGAAGGGCGACTGGAACGGTGCCGGCGCGCACACCAACTTCTCAACGAGGGCGATGCGCGAGGACTACCGCGCGATCATCTCGGCGTGCGAGGCACTGGGCGAGGGCAGCAAGCCGCTGGACCACGTGAAGAACTACGGCGCGGGCATCGACGAGCGCCTGACGGGTCTGCACGAGACCGCCCCCTGGAACGAGTTCAGCTACGGCGTCTCGGACCGCGGCGCCTCGGTCCGCATCCCGTGGCAGGTGGAGAAGGACGGCAAGGGCTACATCGAGGACCGCCGCCCGAACGCGAACGTCGACCCGTACGTGGTGACCCGCCTCATCACGGACACCTGCTGCACGGGCCTCGAAAAGGACAACCTGATCTGACGCCAGCCCCCCAGCACCCCCAGCACCCCCAACGCCCGTCGAGCCCCCGGCCCGGCGGGCGTTGTCAGTGTCGCGTGGCACGGTGGGGACATGTTGGCGATCAGGATTGAGACGGAGCGCGGCGAGTCCTACGAGCGGCCCGCCCTCGGCACCTTGTCCGCACTCGTGGAGCGCATCGGCGCGGACGGGGACCGCTTCGTCATCGTCGAGCGGGTCACCGAGGACCCGGAGGTCTACATACAGGTGTGGCACGACGCGGGCGACACCTACCAGCTGGAGCACCGCGACGGGTCGGCCGAACGGCACTTCCAGGCGTATCTGCCCACCGCGGCCGAGGTGGTGGCGGTCATGGCGGGCTGGGCCCGGCAGGAGAAGGGCTGGGACGCCGGTCCCGCATGGGAGCGGCTCGACCTGCCGTGACGCCGGGCACTTTGCCCCGGTTCGTGGGGGTCGGTGGCTCGGGATGTGAGATGGGGATCCAGTGGCTGAGATGTGGTCTGCCCTCCGGGCGGGGGGTCTGGTTGAATGGGGGCATGGCCAGCCACTCGCACACCTCGTCAGGTCGCAGCGACCTCGAGCCGTTCTGGCCGTCCCGGCAGGATCACGACTTCGATCGTGAGTGTTGCCGCGCGAAGAACGCGCCGGCCCTCTAACGCCTCCGGGATCTTCCCCCAACCTGCGGTTATCCCCGGGGCCTTCGGTCTGCGCGGTACGACATCGATGACGCACGCACGTCTCCCTGCCGACCTCTCCGCGTGAAAGAGCTGACCACTCATGGCGAACACCCGCTCCCTGACCTCCGCTGCGACCGCCTCCGCCCTGACCTACCCGCCCAGTCCCCGCCACCGGCTGCGGTCCGTCGACCGGGACGAAGTGGCCCGGGTCGTGGACTTCCTGCCGCCCGGGGCGACCTGGCTCCCGGCGCCGCAGCACACCCTGCCCGCCCTCCCCGGCCAGCCGCCGATGATCGGCTACCTCGTCCTCGTACCGGCCGACCAGCAGCCCCCGGTCGGCTTCGCCCCGCAGGCCGTGGCCGCCGCCGGCCCCGTGCACGCGGCGCCCGCCGCCGGGCCCCGGACCCCGGCGACCCGCGGCGACGAGCTGATCCGCATCGACCCGGCGCAGCGCACCGCCGCCGTGGAGGGCCGCGTACTCGACCTCACCTACCTGGAGTTCGAGCTCCTGGCCCACCTGGTGGAGCACCCGCACCGCGTGCACAGCCGGGACCAGCTGGTCACCACCGTCTGGGGCTACGGCCACGTCGGCGACGGCCGGACCGTGGACGTCCACATCGCCCGGCTGCGCCGCAAGCTGGGCGGCGCCCACCGCGGAGTCATCCAGACCGTGCGCCGCGTGGGCTACAAGTACGCCCCCTGATCCGGCGGCAGGCCCGGACGCACGTGGGCCCGTACCCCCTCCGCGAGGGTACGGGCCCACGGTCATGCGGGGCCGGGGACGGGGACGGGTGCTACGCCGCCCCGGCCCGGCGGCGGGCCGCCACGCCCAGCAGGGCGTCCAGGACCAGGAAGACCGCCAGGCTGATCCCCAGCAGCGGGATGAACCAGCCGACCAGCGCCGTCACCGCGCCCAGCGGCAGCAGCACGGTCACCGGCAGCTTGCGCCACGCGCCGCGCGGCTGCGGGCGGCCGACGGACAGGGCGCGGTCCTTCGTCGGGCGGCGCAGCCACCACATCCGGTAGCCCCAGAAGACGAGGAACATCACCGCGAGGGCCAGGGCGGCCAGCGCGATCTCGTTGACGATCCCGAAGGTCTTGCCCATGTGCACATCGATGCCGAAACGGGTCAGCTTCGCGAGCAACGGGTAGTCGGCGAAGCGCAGTTCGTCCAGGACCCGGCCGTCGGCGGGATCGACGGCCACGGCGTCCAGGTGGACCGGGACCGTCTTGTCCTGCTCCTTGATGACGTAGCCCTTGCCCTCGGCGGGCAGGGACACCCGGATCTCCTCGGTGACCCCGGCCGCCCGCGCGGCGGCCACCGCCGCGTCGATGCCGATGTCGGCGGTCGGCGCGGGCGCGGGCATCGGCATGCCCTCGGGCATGGTGTGCCCGGCGTGCTCGTCCGACCCGGCGGCCCCGGCCGCGCCCGGCAGCTGGGCGGCCACGGCGGGGGTGGCCCCGCCCAGGCTGTCCTGGAGCTGCCCGATGTTCTCCCCGGCGTACTTGGACCAGGTCAGGCCGGTGGCGGAGAGTACGACGAGCCCCGCGACGGCCCACAGGCCGACGCTGCCGTGCCAGGACAGGGTGCGCCGGCGGCCGGTGGCCTTGCGGTCGGGCAGGACGAGCTGCGCGCGGCGCTTGCGGCGGCGGCCGATCCACAGGGCGAGCCCGCCGAGGGCGACCACCCACATCCAGCTGGCGGCGAGTTCGCTGTAGTTCCGGCCGAACTCCCCGAGGTGGAGGTTGGAGTGGAAGGTGCTCAGCCAGGCCCGCAGCGGCAGCGCGTCGCCCGCGGTGACGAGCTGCCCGCGCACCTCGGCGGTGTACGGGTCGACGAACACGGTGACCGTCTCGCCCTCGGCGAGGCCCGGGGCCTCCAGGACGATCCGGGTGGTGGCCTCGGCGTCGGGGCCGGGCCAGACGCCGACGACCTTGCCCTCGGGGGCGGCGTCCTGGGCGGCCGTGACCTGGGCGGCGAGCGGCAGGGCGCTCTCCCCGACCCGGTCGACGGTCAGTTCGTGCGAGTAGACGATCTTCTCGGCCTGCCAGGAGCCCGCGTAGAGCAGGCCGGTGGTGGCGGCGAGGAACAGCAGCGGGGCGATGAGGAGACCCGCGTAGAAGTGCATGCGCAGCAGCAGCGGGCGCAGGGCGGCCCAGCCGCCGGGCCGGCCGGCCGGGGTCGGGGCGGGGGTGGTGTCGGCGTCCCGGGTGGGGACGTCCTGAACCTCGTCGAGGGACATGGTGGTCCTAGGGGTTGGCGAAGACAGGGGGGATCGCGGCCCCGGGTCTCGCCGGACGCGCCGGTTCAGGCGCGGGCAGGACGACCGGGGGCCGTGCGGCGGAGAACAGCTCCGGCCCCGGGCGGCCCACGGCGCACCACGGCATGCGCGTGCACGGCCCCGCGCAGCCGGCGCGGCCGCCGGTACGGGGGCCGGGGCGCGGGCCGTGGCGGTACGGCGGCGGTCCGCGCCCCGGCCAGGGCGAGCGCGCGGGCGAGCGGCCGGGCGGCGTGCACGGTGGCGGCGCCGAGGGCGCGGGCCAGCCGGAAGACGGCGGCCTCGCCGCGCGCCAGCCAGAGGGCGCAGAGCAGTGCGGCGAGCACATGCGCGGCGACCATCCCGAGACCGCCACCGTGCCCGGCCATGTCAGTCATCCCGGCCATGCCACTCATGCCACTCATGCCGTCCGGGCCGCCCATGGCCGCCATGTCGGCGGCGGCCATGGGCGGCCCGGCGGCCATGGCCCCGGCACCGTCGGCCATGCCGCCCGTGCCGGCCATGCCGTCGGCCATCGCCCCCGCGTCCGCCGCCATGCGGTGATGGTGGTGCGCCCCGGCGCCCGCGCCAGCGGGCGGCGCCACGCTCGCCGTCCCCGAGAAGACCAGGTGCAGGGCCCCCTGGACCCCGAGCACCGCCGCGCTGATGCCCACCGGCCCCCGGCGGCGCCCCGCGGCGAGCCAGGCGAGCCCGGCGGTCACCGCGAAGGCGGCCAGGAGGCCGGAGAGGGGGATGTCCGTCCCGGACATGTGCGCGTGTCCCACCGCGCCCAGCGCGACGCACATCGCCGCGAACATCGCGGCCCGGGTGGCGCGCATCGGCGCGAAAGATTCGAACATGGCCGGGACATGTTCGCACGGGGTGCCTGCGGCTCCGCCAGGGCCTTGTCCGATCATGAGCAGGTGAAACACATTCCGTGGGGAGCGGTGTATGTCGGCGGGGTCCAGCTCGGAGCCCTCGCCCTGGAACGCGGCGACGCGGTGGCGCGGGAGCGGCTGCTCCGGGGCTGCTCGACGAACGTCGACAATCTGGCCGCCGGCCGCTGGGAGACCCTGGTCAGCAGCGCCCTCGTCGTCGAGGAGCCGATGCCGCTGCCGTACGCCCTGCTGCTGCTCGCGGTGCTCGGGTACGCCGAGTACGCGTACGGCGCCTGGTGGGCGGCCGCGGTGTTCCTGTTCGGGCACGCCTCGGCCACCCTGCTCGTCTACGGGGTGCTGCGCCGCACGGCCGGTCCGGCCACCCGCGCCGCCCTGGACGTGGGCACCAGCTACGGGTTCAACGCGGTGCTCGGCGCGCTGACCTCCGCCCTCCCGCGCGGAGCCGTCCGTACCGCCGCCCGGGCGGGGCTGCTGGCGCTCGCGGCGGCGCCGGTGGTGAAGCGCGGGCGGACCTTCACGGACGCGGGGCACCTCGCGGCCCTCGGGATCGGCGTCGGCCTCTCGCTGGCCTTCGATTACCTTTCCGGTACAAAGCGTCCGAAAATTACATACATCCCTCGCACCTCGCTGGAGCCGCCACGATGACCGCCACCCCCTCCACCACCGTCGCCAACCTCCGCGACCTCGGCGGCACCCCCCTCGCGGGCGGCCGCAGCGTCCGGTCCGGTCTGCTGCTGCGCTCCGGCCAGCTCGACCGGCTCGACCTCGGCGCCGATCCGGTGGTGGCCGCGCTGGGTGTGCGTACCGTCATCGACTTCCGTACCGACGCCGAGCGCGCCGACTACCCCGACCGCATACCGCCGGGCGCCCGGCTGCTGGTCGAGGACGTGCTCGCGGACAAGCTGCGCGCGGGCCGGATGCCCGCCGCGGCCCAGCTCAAGGACCTGATGTCGGATCCGGTGGTGGCCGAACGGCACCTGGGCGGCGGCAAGGCGCAGCTGCTCTTCGCCGACACCTACCGGGCCTTCGTGAACACCGCCTCCGCGCAGGCGGCCTACCGGACGCTGCTCACCGAGGCGGCCGATCCGGAGGCGGGCCCGCTGCTGTTCCACTGCACGGCCGGCAAGGACCGCACCGGCTGGGGCGCGACGGTGCTGCTGTCCCTGCTCGGCGCGGACGAGGACACCCTGATGGCGGAATACCTCTCGGTGAACCCGGCGGTGAAGCTGGCGTTCGCCCCGATGATCGAGGGCTTCACGGCGGCGGGCGGCGACCCGGAGATCGCGCTCGCACTGATCGGGGTCTTCCCCTCCTATCTGGGGGCCGCCCTGGAGGAGGTCGAGGTCCGCTACGGCTCGATGGAGAAGTACGTACGCGAAGGGCTCGGCGTCCCCGACGGCACGGTCGAGGCCCTGCGCGCCCGTCTGGTGGCCTGACCGGGGCGGGCCGGCCCCTCCGGATCCCGCCGGCCCCCACGGAGCCGGATCCCGCCGGTCCCGCGGACCCGTTCGGCGGCCCGCCGGGCGGGTGACCATCCGCGGATTCGCTCGTTCTGCTGAACGTGACTGCGCCGGACACCACCACCCGCCCCCTGCCGCCCGCCTCCGTACCGCCCGATGTCGAGCAGGCCGAGGCCGCCATCGTCGAGCACTACCCGCGGCTGGTGCGGCTCGCCTATCTGGTGCTGCCCCCCGCCCTCGGCCGCAGCCGCCGGGTGCTGACCGCCCATGCGCTGGTGCAGCGGGCGCTGCCCCGGGGCGGGCGCCGGGACGCGGCCGCGGGGGCCGCCGCCGTGCAGGGCGGGGTGCCGGGCCAGCGGGGCGCGCTGGACGAGTCGGGGTACGCCTACGTCCGGCTCCGCGTGCTGCGCGCCGCCCTGGAGGCGGGGCTTCCGCTGACTTTCCGCGCGCTGCCCCGGCGTGCGCAGCTCCCGCCGGCGCTGCCGCAGGTGTGGGGGCTGCGGCTGTTCCCCCGCGCGGGCGGCGCCGAGGAGCTGGCCCTCGACCAGTGGCTGGCCACCCTGGACGGGCCCGGCCGGGCCGCCTGTGTGCTGCGGGCCCTGGAGCGGCTGCCCGAGGCGGAGGTGGTGCGGGTGCTGGACGAGGCCGGGGTGCCGGATCCGGCCGCGGCGGTCGCGGAGTCCGGGGATCCGGCGCATGACGCCCTGTTCGCCTCCCCCGAGTTCGACCCGTGCGTGCTCCAGGCCCGGCCCACCGATCTGCTGCGGCGCCGCCGGCTGACCCGGGCCGGCCTGGCCGCCGCGGCGGCCCTCGCCGTGTGCGGGGCGCTGCTGGCGCTGCCGGGCGGGGGCTGGGGCGCGGACGGGGCCGCCGCCCCGCCGTACGCGCGCAACGCGGCGGCCGAGCAGGCGCTGGACCCGGCGAAGCTGGTCCGGGCCGCTCCGGCGCTCTGGCGTACGTCCTCCCGTACGGGCTTCTCCACCTGGCCCGCCCGGGGCGATCGCGCCGAGGACACCGCGCTGCTGCGCCGGGCGCTGGCGGTGTGGGCCCGGCCCGGCGCCTCGGTGGTGGTGTCGGCCACGCCGGGCACCCCGTCCGGGCCGCCGATGGGGCCCGCGCAGCTGCTGTACGCGGGGGTGGTCGACCAGGCGGTGGTGGTCCTGCTGCACGACGGGCTGCGCGTGGTCCGCTACGCCGAGCCGCGCTCCGGATCCGCGGGCGCGGCCCTGGACTTCGCCCGCACCGACGGGGCCTCGGCGGACACCGCCACGGCGCTGGTGCTGAGCCGGGTGGACGGCAACGTCCGCTATCTGACGGCCCCTTGGATCACCGGCGCGGCCCTGCGGGACCTGCTCAGGCCGACGGTGGCGCCGGCCGTGCTCAAGCCGACGCCGGACGGGGTGACCCCGCCGGTGCCGGGCCCGGCCCCGAAGGGCGACTGCACCAGCTGGAACGCGCTGGCACTGACCGGCGACGGCGCCACCCGGCTGATCACCGACCTCGGGGAGCTGACCCCGGCCCGGCTGACCTCGGGCGCGCCGGGCGCGGAGCGGGACGTGACGGAGGCGGCGGAGCTCGGGGACTGGTCTCGGATCGCCTGCCTGCTGCCGTCGGTCCGCTCGCACGGGGTGCGCGCGGTCAACGCGTGGACGTACGCGAAGCAGCCGCTGCCCGAGGGCGACGGTACGGCGGCGTGGCTGTGCACGCGGGCGGAGACCTGGCACGGCGCGGCGGACCGGGTGCAGGCCCAGTTCCTCGCCCCGGGTTCCGGTACGGCGGCGCAGGCGGCCACGGCGGAGGGTTCGGCGGCCTGCGGCACCCGGGAGCCGCGGGTGCTCGCGGGCGTGCTGTGGAAGTCCCGCGCGGGCCAGTGGTACGTACTGGCGGCGGGCAGCGCGCAGTTCGCCTCGCTGTCGGTGTCGGGCGGCGGGGTGAACGGCTCGGCGAACGGCAACCGCCTGGCGGTGAAGGCTCCGGTGGGCGCGCAGGTGGACCTGTCGGGGAAGCTGACGGACGGGACGAAGGCGGGCGTGCTGCGCTGAGGGCGGGGGCCGGGGGCCACCTGGTCGGGTGAATTTTCAACGACCAAGTGGCCAAGGGCAGTTGGCGGGATCCGGGCATGACGGACACCGGGCGTACATGGCATGATCAGATTCCGGTTACCGCTCGGTAATCCCCCACACCCCACGCCCCCTCGAAGGTCCCTCACGTGCGCACGCTTGCCCGCAGCCTCCTCCTCCCCGGCCTGACCGCCCTCGCGCTCACCGCCACCGGCTGCTCCTCCTCACCCCACACCGGCGCGGCCGCACCCGCCGCGCCCGCCTCCCCCACGCCCGCCGCCGACGGCGTCTCGCAGCGGCTGGAGGTGGCCGCCGCCCCGCAGGACGCGTCCACGCCCGCCGCCGTGGCCCGCGGCGGCGCGAAGGGCCGTACCGAGAAGTCCGCGCTCAAGGTCGCCTCCTACGACGCGGCCAGCGGACGGGCCGTCATAGCCGACGCCCCGAAGGCACCGGCCAAGCCCTCGAAGGGCCCCTCGAAGGACCCCTCCCAGGCCCCCTCGCCCGGCGGCTCCCCCGAGGCCGACAAGCCCGTGGCCGTCGGTGACGTGATAGCCAGCGCGCCGGCCCCCGGCGCTCCGAACGGCCTGCTCGCCAAGGTCACCGAGGTGGTCGGCAAGACCGACCGCGGCACCGAGGTGAAGACCGCCTCCACCACCCTGGCCTCCGTCCTCAACGACGAGAAGGCCGACGGCAAGGTCCCCGTCGACCCCTCCGCCGTCAGCGTCGAGCCCCTGATGAAGGGCGTCACCCTCTCCTGGGCGAAGAGCGAGGGCCTGAAATTCGGTCCCGAGGGCGCCAAGCTGCCCCTGGGCAACCTGCGGCTCGACGTGAACGCCGCCGTCGACACCGCCCCCGACGCGCCCGCCTCGGCCGGCGCCTCCGTCTCCGGTTTCGTCCAGCTCGCCCCGCGCGTGGAGTTCGCGTACGACGGCGCGCCCGGCGGCGGCTCCGGCCCGCGCGGCGCCTTCCTCGGGATGAGCGGCGACTGGTCCTCGCAGTGGAAGCTCCAGGGCCGGGCCGCCGCGAGCACCGGCGCCCCCAAGCGGATCCCCTTCGCCAAGCTGCACAGCTCGCCGGTGATCCAGGTCGGGCCGGTGCCGGTCGTGGTCAACCTCGACCTGACCTGCTACATCCAGGTGGAGGCCGACGGCAAGGTCACCGTCGAGGTCCAGCAGGACGTCAAGGGCGACTTCACGGTCGGCGGCAGCTACGCGGTGGGCAAGGGCTGGACCCCGGTGAGCGCGTCCAACGTGAAGAGCACCCCGGTCCGCGCGGCCGTCACCGCCTCCGGGCGGGTCAAGGGCGCGCTCGGCGCCGAGGCTTCGGTCGGCCTGTACGGGGCCGTCGGCGTCACCGGTGACTTCGCCCCCTACGTGCGCGGCGAGGCGGAGGCCAAGGCCACCGCGTCCAGCGACGGCAAGACCTCCCTCACCGGCTCGTGGGCCCTCTACGGCGGCTTCGACCTGAGCGGGAACCTCCAGCTCCAGCTGTCGCTATTCGGTACGCCCCTGTTCGAGCGGCGCATCCCGCTCGGCAGCCTCAACCGCGAGTGGCCGCTGGCGAGCGGGCGCGCCGGGCAGTAGCGGACCCGCCGGGGGCGTGCGCGAGAACTCCGTGCAGGGGGCTTCTCACCTCCTGTACCCATCAGTACATTGACGCCATGTCTAATACGCCGCTCGCGCCCGCCCCCGTGGCGTCGGAACACGTGGACCTCCGGCCGCGGAACGTGTCCTTCGGCTGGAAGGACACCCCCCTGCACTGGCTGCCCGGCGAACCCTTCGCCGGGCACATGATCAACGTCCTGCACCTGCTGCTCCCCGCGGGCGAGCGCTGGTTCGTCCACGTCTACAAGCAGGCGCTCCCGCACATCACGGACGAGCGGCTGCGCGAGGACGTGGTCGGCTTCATCGGCCAGGAGGCCATGCACGCCGCCGCCCACGACGACGTGCTCCCGCACCTGAAACGGCTGGGGCTGGACCCGACCCCCTACACCGCGCAGGTGGACTGGCTGTTCGAGAAGCTGCTCGGGGACCGCACCCTGCCGCCCGGCCGGGCCCGGCACTGGTGGCTCATGGAACGGGTCGCGATGATCGCGGCCATCGAGCACTACACCGCCTTCCTCGGCGACTGGGTGCTCAACGCCGAGGCCCTCGACCGGCGCGGCGCCGACCCCACCATGCTGGACCTGCTGCGCTGGCACGGCGCGGAGGAGGTCGAGCACCGCTCGGTGGCCTTCGACCTCTTCATGCACCTGGACGGCGGCTACCGGCGCCGGGCCCGCACCTGGGCCACCGCCTTCTCCGCCCTGGTCTTCCTCTGGCAGCGCGGGGTCCGCTTCTTCATGGAGAACGACCCCCATCTGGTGGACGGCCGGGCCTCCTTCGGGCAGTTCCTGCGCGCCGGACGGCAGGGCGTGCTCCCCACCTCCGGCGCGATGCTCCGCTCCATCCCCAAGTACCTGGCCCGTACGTACCACCCCTCGCAGGAGGGCTCGACGGAGCAGGCGGTGGCCTACCTGGCCAGTTCCCCCGGCGCCAACGGCGGGGTGCGCTCATGAGGCGCCTGCTCGCGGTCACGGCGGTCGCCGCGGCGGCCTGGACGGCCCGCCGGGCCCTGAACCGGCGCATCGGCGGCTCTCCGCTGTGGCCGCTGCCCGCCCTGGAGGAGCCGGTGTCGGGCCACTCGCCGCGCCGCACCCTGCGCGCGCTGATCGTCTCGCGCACCGAGCCGGCCGAGGGCGTGCTGCGGCTGGTCCTGGAGGCGCCGGACCTGCCCGCGTGGACCCCGGGCGCGCATGTGGACCTCACCCTGCCCTCGGGGCTGGTGCGCCAGTACTCCCTGTGCGGGGACCCGGCGGAGCACGGCCGGTACACCGTCGCGATCCGGCGGGTGGAGGACGGCCGGGGCGGCTCCCGCGAGGCGCACCTCCAGCTGGTCGAGGGCGCCGAACTGGAACTGCGCCCGCCGCGCAACCGCTTCGAGCTGGTCCCGGCGCCCCGCTACCTGTTCGTCGCCGGGGGCATCGGCATCACCCCGGTGCTGCCGATGCTGCGGGCCGCGAGCGCGGCGGGCGCGGACTGGACCCTGCTCTACGGGGGCCGCTCGCGCGCCACGATGCCCTTCCTGGACGAACTCGCCCGCTACGGCGACCGGGTGCGGCTCTTCCCGGAGGAGGAGACGGGCCTGCCCGACCTGGCCGCCGTCGCCTCGGCGGCTCCCGGTACGGCCGTCTACTGCTGCGGCCCGGAAGCCCTCATGCGGGCCGTCACCGCCGCCACCCCGGACCCGGACGCCGTGCACCTGGAACGCTTCGCCCCGGCCGCCGGGCCCGCCCCCGCGCGGCCCTTCACCGTCGAACTGCGGCGCTCGGAGCGGGTGGTGGAGGTGGCCGCGGGCGAGAGCGCGCTCGCCGCGGTGCGCCGGGAGCTGCCGGACACCCCGTACTCCTGCGAGCAGGGCTTCTGCGGGACCTGCCAGCACCGGGTGCTGGCGGGCGAGGTGGACCACCGCGACACCCTCCTCACCGACCAGGAGCGCGAGGACTCGATGCTGCTGTGCGTCTCGCGCGCGGAGGGGGACCGCCTGGTCCTGGACCTCTGAGCCCGCCCTCCGCGGCCTGGACCTCCGCACGCTCCCCAGTAGGGTGTTCCGCATGACGACCGGGGTGCGACGCAGGATGGGTGTCGAGGAGCGGCGGCAGCAGCTGATCGGGGTCGCCCTGGAGCTGTTCAGCCACCGGTCCCCGGACGACGTGTCGATCGACGAGATCGCGGCGGCGGCGGGGATATCCCGGCCGCTGGTCTACCACTACTTCCCCGGCAAGCTGAGTCTGTACGAGGCCGCGCTGCGCCGGGCCGCCGACGACCTGGCGCTGCGCTTCGTCGAGCCCCACGAGGGGCCGCTCGGGGCGCGGCTGCTGCGTGTGATGGGACGTTTTTTCGCCTTCGTCGACGATCACGGTCCGGGCTTCTCGGCGCTGATGCGCGGCGGTCCGGCGGGCGGCAGCAGCCGGGCCAACGCGATGATCGACGAGGTCCGGCAGGCGGCCTACGAGCAGATCCTCACGCATCTGGGCATCGGCCTGGAGGACCCGCCGGCGCGCATGGAGCTGGTGGTGCGCTCCTGGGTCTCGCTCGCCGAGTCCACCGCGCTGATCTGGCTGGACGGCCGCCGGATCCCGCGCGCCGAGCTGGAGTTGCAGCTCGTGCACGATTTCGCGGCGCTGGCGGGGGTGAGCGCCGCCTATGACGAGGAGATGGCGGGGATCCTCGTACGGATCCTGGCGGACGAGCCGGCGGACGGTCCCTTCGGGGAGCTGGTGTCGCGGCTGGCGCTGCTGGTCACGGGCGGGGTGCCCGGCCCCCGTTGACCGGGCGTGTGGCGATAATGCCCGCGTGATCATTGATGACGGGATCGTGTTCCGGCAGGCCGAGGAGAAGGACGCCGGCACGCTGGTGCGGCTGTACGACCAGGCCGCCCGCTGGATGCGCAAGCACGGGATCGACCAGTGGAAGCCCGGGGAGAAGGACGCCGCGCACTTCCGGGCGACGATGCGCGCGGGCGAGGTGTGGCTCGGCGCGGACGAGGACGGCCGGGTCTGCGGGGCGTACGAGCTGTGGTGGTCCGACGAGGACGCCTGGGGGATCCAGCCGCCCGTCGCGGGCTATGTGCACCGGCTGATGGTGGCACGCGAGACCGCTCCCGCCGGAACCGGCAGACGGCTGCTCGGACATGCCGAGCGGCGCATCGCCAGGACCGGCCGGGAGCGGGCGCGGCTGGACTGTCTCTCCACCAACCCCCGGCTGCTCACGTACTACCGGGGCGCGGGCTACCGGGTGGTCGGGGAGTTCCCCCACAAGGAGGGGAAGGACGGCAGGACCTACGGGGTGATCCTGCTGGAGAGGCGGCTGGACCGGCTCAGCGCCGTGTGAAGACGGCGACGGTGCGGGCGGGGACGGTGAACTCTCCTGTCTGCCGGTCGTATCCGGACTGCCGGACGACGGGGTCGGATCCGGCCGCCTGGACCGGGTGCAGGCGGTGGGCGGTGCCCGCGAGGGCGGGGATGCGCTGGGCCTGGGTCTGCGGGGTGGCGTTGAGGACGACGACCAGGTCGCCCAGGGTCATGGTGATCACGCCGGGGGTTTCGGCGGTGCCGGAGAGCGGGAAGGCCAGCCGGGACTGGACGGCTTCCGCGGTGCCGAGGCGGAACTCCGGTTCGGTGGTACGGATCTTCAGCAGGTCGCGGTGGGCCGCGGCGGTGGCGCCGGTCTCGGCGCAGCCGGGGGCCGGGCCGGTCAGCAGGGGCTTGGCGTAGCTCCACTTGGAGGCGTTGTCGGCGGCCGGGGGCAGGCCCCGCCCGAAGCCGTTGCCGTCGCGGCAGTCCCAGTGGATGGCGTTGAACCAGTCGCCGCTGTCGTAGGAGTTGCGGTCCAGGGACTTGGAGCGCAGCAGGTCGGTGCCCGCCTGGGAGAGGGACGGGCCCTGCGAGAGGGTGGCCGTGGCCATCGCGAGGATGTGCATACGGGCCTGGTCGCGCGGGCTCGTACCGGCCGGGAGCTTGAAGCTCAGGGCGTCGGCGAGGGTTTCGTTGTCGTGGGCGTCGGCGTAGGCGAGGGCGTCGCCGGGGGCGGCCGCGTAGCCGGCCGGGGCGCCGTTGTAGTCCACCTCGGAGCCCTTGACGCGGCGGCCGATGCTGTCGGTGAAGGTGTAGCCGGCCAGGTTGCCGGAGAGGCCGACCTTGATCAGGTCCTGGGCGTGCAGGAGGCGGGCCCGCTGCTGCTCGGGGGTGCCGTTGGCGGGCGAGGCGTTCGGGGCGGTGAACAGGCCGGAGGCGAAGCCCTGGACGCGCGGGTCCTCGTCGAAGGGGCCGCCGCCGCGGACGGCGTCGCGGGCCCGGTCGGAGAAGGTGGCGATGCCGGTGCCGGCCATGTTCTTCTGCGTGGCCTGGACGAAGCGGGCGTCGTCGGCGATCTCACCGAAGTTCCAGCCCTCCCCGTAGAGGACGATCCGCTTGCCGTCGACCCCGTCCTTGGCGGGGGTCAGGGCGTCCAGGGCGGCGCGGACGGCCAGGATGTTGGCCTTGGGGTGGTGGCCCATCAGGTCGAAGCGGAAGCCGTCGACCTTGTACTCCTTGGCCCAGGTGACGAGGGAGTCCACGACGAGGCGGCCCATCATGGCGTTCTCGGGCGCGGTGTTGGCGCAGCAGGTGGAGGTGGCCACGGAGCCGTCGGCCAGCAGGCGCTGGTAGTAGCCGGGGACGATGCGGTCGAGCACCGACTTGTCGGACTGCCCGGCGGCGACGGTGTGGTTGTAGACCACGTCCATGACGGTGCGCAGCCCGGCGCCGTTCAGTGACTGGACCATCCTGCGGAACTCGACGGTGCGCGCGGTGCCGTTGGGGTCGCTGGCGTAGCTGCCCTCGGGGACGGTGTAGTGCAGCGGGTCGTAGCCCCAGTTGTACGCGTCCTTCGCGGCGGCGGCGGCCACGCACGCCTGCTGCTCCTGCGAGTCCGGGGCGTACACCGTGAGCTCGCAGGCGGGTTCGGTGCGGTCGGCGGCCTTCTCCGGGATGGTGCCGATGTCGAAGGCGGGCAGCAGGTGGACGTAGGAGGTGCCCGCCTCGGCCAGCCCGCGCAGGTGCCGCATGCCCGCGGAGCCGGTGTCGGTGAAGGCGAGGTACTGGCCGGGGTGGCCGCTGGTGCGGTCCGCGACGGAGAAGTCGCGGATGTGGAGTTCCTGGATCTGCGCGGAGGTGAAGGGGACGGGCGCGGGCTTGCGCAGCGTCTTCCAGCCGGGCGGGGCCAGCTTGGGGTCGGCGAGGTCGACGACCAGGCTCTGGACGGAGTCGGCGGTGAGGGCGGTGGAGTAGGGGTCGGTGACGAGGTTGCGGACCACCTGGCGGGTGCTGGGCGCCCAGACGGTCACGGCGAAGCGGTAGGGCTTGCCGGTCCAGGAGCGCTCGCCGCGCACGGACCAGACGCCGGTGGCATCGTCGCGGCGCATGGCGACGGTGCGGCCGTCGAGTTCGAGGGC
Source organism: Streptomyces sp. NPDC047014 (assembly GCF_040644195.1). Taxonomy (NCBI): domain Bacteria; kingdom Bacillati; phylum Actinomycetota; class Actinomycetes; order Kitasatosporales; family Streptomycetaceae; genus Streptomyces; species Streptomyces sp. NPDC047014. The sequence goes on from NZ_JBEYVX010000051.1 coordinate 31,912, forward strand.
GACCTGCTGGGCGGTGGGGGCCCAGACGGAGAGGGTGGGGCGGCCGTCCTTGAAGACGGGGCCGAGGGCTGCGGTCGTCGCGTACAGGTCGTCGAGGACCCCGGCGAGCTGGACCCCGGTGGCGGCGAGGAAGGCGCCGTTCGCGGCGCGGGCACTGGCGACGAGCTGCCCGCGCAGGGCCTCCCGTACCCGGTCGCGGTCGCGTGCGTCGACGGAGTACGCGGCGTACGCGGCCAGGTGCGGGAACTTCTGCTTCTGGGCGGCGGTCAGCTCGGTCCGGTTCAGCCGCAGCCATGCGGCGGTGCCGGTCAGGGTGCCGTTGTCGGCCTTGACGGCGCCTTCGCGGGAGGCGAGGAGCTGGACGGAGGCGGCGGCCGCGGGGGCGTTCCAGGCCACGGTGTCGCGGTCGATCCAGACGGCCTCGGCCTTGCCGAGGTCGAGGGCGGCGGAGGATCCGGCGGGCTGCGGCAGGAGGTACTTCTCCCGGCCGCCCAGCATCCACACCTCGTGGCCGGTGGCCTTGAGGTCCAGGGACTGGTCGGAGGGGAGGTCCTTCTCGTCGCCCTTGTGCAGGATGTAGCTGAGGCTGGTGGCGCCGGGCGCGAGCGGGACCTCGTAGACCGCGCCGTAGGCGTCGGAGCGGGCGGGGAGCAGCGGCTTCGACCAGTCGGTCGGGTTCGCGGCGCCGGTCCAGACGTGCAGGCCCCAGCCGTCGTAGGCGCCGTCGGGGCGCTGGTAGTGCAGGACGGCCTTGCCCTGGTCCTGCGGCGGGTGGGCGGGGCGGTCGGTGCGGGCGGGCTCCTTGCCCTGCTCCAGCCAGATCTCGCCCGTCCTCGTCACGTCGATGGTGCGGTCGGCGGCGACGTCCTTGGTGCCGTCCTTGTCGATGACGAGGTAGTTGACGGAGGAGGCGCCGGGCTTGAGGCGGACGTACGCGAAGGCGCCGTAGGCGTCCCGGCCGGTGAAGGCGTGGCCCTCGGGCCAGGGGGTGGCCTCGCCCTCGGCGAGGTCGCCCCAGGCGTAGAGCCGCCAGTTCGTGTAATCGCCGTCGGGGCGGTGGTAGTGGACGACCGCGTAGTCCCGCTGGGTGGCGGTGGGGACCGCCGGGGGCGGGGCCTGGCCGGTGGCGGAGGCGGCGAGGGCGCTCGCGGTGCGGCCGGCGGAGTCGATGACGACGGCCTTGTAGCGCAGGGCGGTTCCGGCCGGGGTCTTCGCGTCGAGGTGCTGGGTGACCTTGTAGGGGGCGTGGTCGGCGGAGCCGAGGACCTGCCAGGGGCCGTTGCCGGTCTGCGCGGCGAAGACCACCCGGTTGAGGCCGCCGCCGCTGACGTCGGCGGACAGCTCGACGGTGCCGGTGGCGCCGGGGGCCGGGGCCTTGAGGGTCAGATTCGGCTTGGTGGCGGGCTTGGCGGCGGGGGTGACGGCCTGGAGGACCGCGGAGCCGAGGGCGGGGACGACGACGGTGAGCTTCCCGGCCGCGGAGGCGCGGAGCAGCGCGGTGCCGCCGTACAGGGTGCGGTACTGGGCGCCGGCCGGGGCGTCGATCTCCACGGTGCGGGAGGCGGCGGAGTTGTTGGCGGCGACCAGGTACTCGGTGCGGGTCCGGGGGTCGGTACGGGCGAAGGCGTAGGCGGAGCCGTCGGAGAGGCGTTCGCTCTGGACGCCGTCCCGCAGGGCCGGGTGGGCCTTGGTCAGCTTCGACAGGGCGCTGATCTGCCGGTAGAGGGGGTGGCCCGGGTCGTAGGCGTCGCTCGCGTGCGTGCGCTCCGTACCGAGCTGGTCGTCGTCCAGGTAGTCCGCGACACGGCTGGCGAAGAGCGGCTGGCGGGAGTCCTTGTCCCCGCCGGCTCCGGTGAAGCCCTGCTCGTCGCCGGAGTAGATCACCGGGTTGCCGCGGGAGAGGAACATCAGCTCGTTGGCGAGCCGGTAGCGGTCCAGGAGCTCCTGCTCGGTGGCCTGCGGGTGGTCCTGCTCGAGGAAGGTCCCGAAGCGGCCCATGTCGTGGTTGCCGAGGAAGGTGACCTGCTCGTAGGCGTTGGCCTTGTCGGTGGTGTAGCGGTAGTCGTCGGCGAGGACGGAGCCCAGCCGGGAGGCCGCCGCGCCCTGGGAGGCGTACGCGCGGATCGCGTCCTGGAGCGGGAAGTCGAGGGTGGCGTCCAGGCGGCCGCGGGTCACGTAGGGGGAGGTGACGGCGGTGTCGGCGGAGTAGACCTCGCCGAACATGAAGAAGTCCTCACGGCCGCGCTTGGCCGCGTAGGCGTCGAGGGCGGTGGCCCACTGGTTCCAGAACTCGGTGTTGACGTGCTTCACGGTGTCGATCCGGAAGCCGTCGATGCCGAAGTCGCGGACCCACTTCTCGTAGATCTTCTCCATGCCGCTGACGACCTCGGGGCGTTCGGTCCACAGGTCGTCCAGGCCGAAGAAGTCGCCCTGTTCGGAGGATTCCCCGGCGAAGGTGGAGTCCCCGCGGTTGTGGTACATCGCCGGGTCGTTGAGCCAGGCCGGGACCTTGAGGTTCTTCTTCGCGTCGGGCACGAAGGGGGTGCGCGGGAAGGACTCCGCGTCCACCTTGGGGAACGTGGTCCTCCCGTCGGCGTAGTCCTGGTCGTCGAAGGGGACGCCCTCCTTGGTCAGGTAGGGGAACGCCCCCTTCGACAGGTAGGAGTAGGACGCCTCGCGGTAGTCGACGACGTCGGCGGTGTGGTTGGTGATGACGTCGAAGAAGACCTTCATGCCCTTGGCGTGGGCCTTGTCGATCAGCCGCTCCAGGTCGGCGTTGCTGCCGAAGTGCGGGTCGACCTGGGTGAAGTCGGTGATCCAGTAGCCGTGGTAGCCCGCGGAGACGTCCTCGCCCTTGCCCTGCACCGGCTGGTTCTTGAAGATCGGCGCCATCCAGATGGCGGTGGTGCCGAGCCCCTTGATGTAGTCCAGCCGGTCGGTGAGCCCCTTGAGGTCACCGCCCTGGTAGAAGCCCTTGTCGGTGGGGTCCAGACCGGTCTCCAGACGGGTGCCGGTCAGACCGCCCCGGTCGTTGCGCGGGTCGCCGTTCGCGAACCGGTCCGGGAGCACGAAGTAGAACTGCTCGCGGGTCAGGTCGTGCCGGGCGGGCTCGGAGGCCAGTTTCGCGTCCGAGGGCGGGGCGGGCGGCTTCGCGGGGGCCGCGGCGGCCGGGAGGGCGGGCAGGAGCGTCACGGCCAGGGCGGCGGCGAGCACTCCTGCGGCAGGGCGTATCAAGGCGGGTCTCCTTGGGTACGTGTCGCGCGGGTGGTGGGGCGGGGAGTCAGTTGCGCCAGGTGTCGTTCAGCGTGACCCTGCCGCTCGCGGGGACGGTCGCGGTCCGGTTGGCCCCGCCCTCCCAGGTGACGTTCCCGGCGGCGTCCTTGCGCAGGTACTTGTACGCGAAGACCGTGCCGGGCGGCAGGGCGACGTCGAGCTTCCACACGGGGTAGGCGGCCGGGTCCAGCTTGAGGGCGCTGCCGGTGTTCCAGCCGCCGAGCTCGGGCCGGTCACCGGTGACGAAGATGTTCTGGCCGACGCTGGTGGTGGCGTTCGCGGCGAAGGAGGCCCCGGCGGAGCCCGCCGGGGTGCCGGAGCAGGTACGGGCGCCCGTGTGCAGGGCGAGCGCGGTGCCGGCGCCGAGGGTGGCGGTGAAGCGGCCGTCCGCGCCGACGGTGACCGTGCGTCCGCTCTGCACATCGCAGTAGCCGCCGGCCGGGAGGGAGGTCTGGAAGGTCCGGGTGAGGGCCGAGCCCTCGTGGTTGAGGGCGACGTACGCCTTGGAGCCGCGGCCGAAGGCGATCTGGTCGCCGCCGTTGTCCCACCAGTTCACGACGCCCTGACCGCGGGCCGTGTTCCGGAAGGCGACCATCGAGGAGATCTCGCGCCAGGCGTGCTGGCACTTCCAGCCGTCGCTGTAACAGGCGTTGACGGTACCGCCGTTGGGCGGGCCGGCGTCCTTGTCGGTCCACTCGTAGCCGGAGTGCACATCGGGGGAACCGTAGGGCCAGGCCAGCATGAACACGCTGGCGAGGGTGTAGGCGGAGCCGTCCTTGTAGCTGAGCGTGTCGCCGAGGCGTTCGGTGTCGTGGTTGTCGACGAAGACACCGGAGCTGCCGCTGGCCATATGACCCCAGGGCTCGCCGAAGTTCTTGAGGTAGGCCAGGTTCTCGTTCTGGAAGACCCGCTTGAGGTCGCGGGCGTAGCGGAACTCCTGGACGTCGCCGGTGCCGAGGTACTCGGTGGGCGAGACGGCCTCGCCGTCGCCGGAGATCGCCTCCTGCTTCCAGTAGACGGACGGGTTGGTCAGCCGGGACTTGATGTTCGCGAGGTCGGCGGCGGGCATGTGCTTGGCGGCGTCGATGCGGAAGCCGTCCACGCCGAGCGAGAGCAGGTCGTTGAGGTAGCCGGCGATGCGGCCGCGCACGTAGTCCTCGCCGGTGTCGAGGTCCGCGAGCTGGACGAGCTCGCAGTTCTGGACGTTCGCGCGGTTGCGGTAGTCGGTGATCGTGGCCCGGCAGTCGTCGAGGTCGGCGCCGGAGTAGAGGCCGGGGTAGCTGTACTTCGTATACGTCGAACCGCCGGTCCCGGTGAGGGTGGCGTTCGCGTCGGCGGGGCCGGCCATGTGGTTGATGACGGAGTCGACGACGACCTTGACCCCGGCGGAGTGGCAGGCCCCGACCATGGCCCGGAAGGCGTCCCGGTCACCGAGCCGGCCGGCGATCTTGTAGCTGACGGGCTGGTACGAGGTCCACCACTGGCTGCCCTGGACATGCTCCTGCGGGGGCGACACCTGCACGAAGCCGTATCCGGCGGGCCCGAGCGAGTCGGTGCACGCCTTGGCGACGGAGTCGAAGCGCCACTCGAAGAGGACGGCGGTCACGTCCTTGGTCCCGGGCGCGGCGGCCACGGCCTGCGGCGCCTGCACCCCGCCGGCGAGGGCGGCCAGGGCCGCGAGGGCGGCGACGCGGGCGGTTCTGGATGCTCTTGCGGGTCTGGCGGCTCTGACAGACATGGGGGGTCCTCCTGGCGGAAGAGGTGTGGGGATTGCAGGCGACCGTAGGGCGGCACCCCAGACTGTTGCAAGACCTTGCGCAAGAGATTGCAGAATTGTTTCGCCGCCGGCGGCCGCCTTGTGCCGCTTCCGGGAGGGATGTTGCTCGATGAGCCGTTCAACGCGCCTGTAGGCACGCGGACATGAAGGCGCCCCGGCCCCGCTTGCGCTGGAGACCGGGGCCGCGGGCCGCGGGCCGAGCGGCGGCCGGCCGCTCAGCCCCCTACGCCGGTGCCTCTCCCGTCGAGCCGCGCACCACCAGCTCCGGCTGGAATACGTACTCCGTGCGCTGGACCGGCGTGCCGGAGACCGACTCCAGGAGGGCGCCCACCGCCGCCGTCGCCATCGCGCGGACCGGCTGGCGGACCGTCGTCAGCGGCGGGTCCGTGAAGGCGATCAGCGGGGAGTCGTCGAAGCCGACCACCGAGACGTCCTGCGGCACCCGCAGCCCCCGCTCGCGCACGGCCCGTATCACGCCGAGTGCCATCGGGTCGCTGCCGCAGACGATGCCGGTGCAGCCCCGGTCGAGGAGGGCGACACCGGCCGCGTGGCCGCCCTCGACCGTGAACAGCGTGCGCTGGATCAGCCCCTGCTCCTCCGCCTCGGGCAGCAGCGCCCGGAAGCCCTGCTCCTTGCGGGCGGAGGGCACGTACCGGGTGGGCCCGATGGCCAGCCCGATCCGCCGGTGCCCGAGGTCCTGGAGGTGCCGGACGGCCATGTCGGCGGCCGCCCGGTCGTCCGGGGAGATGAAGGGGGCGTTCACGTGCTCGTTGAAGCCGTTGATCATCACGAACGGCAGCCCCCGCGCCGCGAGCCGCTGGTAGCGGGCCGGGTCCGCGTGGGCGTCGGCGTGCAGGCCGGACAGGAACACGATGCCGGTGACACCGCGCTCCTCCAGCTGCTCCACCAGCTCGTCCTCGGTGGCCCCGCCGGGCGTCTGCGTGCACAGCACCGGCGTGTAGCCGTGCCCGGCGAGGGCCTGCTCGATGACCTGGGCGAAGGCGGGGAAGATCGGATTGGTGAGCTCCGGGATCAGCAGCCCGACCAGCCCGTTGCTGCGCCGCTTGAGCCGTACGGGCCGCTCGTAGCCCAGCAGGTCCATCGCGGCCAGCACCTTGTGCCGGGTGCCGGCCGCGACGCCCGCCTTGCCGTTGAGCACACGGCTGACGGTCGCCTCGCTGACCTCGGCCTGCGCGGCGATGTCCGTCAGCCGCAAGGGCGAGGTCACCCCGACGTCACCTGCCACCACACCGTGGTGTCGGCCGGCAGTACGCCGTCCTCGGCCGGGGCGCCGCTGGACAGCAGCACCTCGCCGGAGACGGGCAGCCGTACCGCCGCGCCCGTGGTGTTGGCCGCGCACAGGAACCGGCCGCGCCGGAAGACCAGGACGCCCTCCGGGGCCTCCTGCCAGTCCACCGACTCGCCCGCGCCCAGGTCCGGGTGCTCGCGGCGCAGCCGCAGGGCGGTGCGGTACAGCTCCAGGGTGGAGGAGGGGTCGCCGGTCTGCGCCTCCACGCTCAGCCCGGCCCAGGAGTCCGGCTGCGGGAGCCAGCTCCCGCCGGTGCCGAAGCCGTACGGGGCCTGCGTACCGGACCACGGGATCGGCACCCGGCAGCCGTCGCGGAAGCCGTCCTGGCCCGCCGCGCGGAAGAACGACGGGTCCTGGCGCACCTCGTCCGGCAGGTCGGTGACGTCGGGCAGGCCGAGCTCCTCGCCCTGGTAGACGTACGCCGACCCGGGCAGCGCCAGCATCAGCAGGCTGGCCGCGCGGGCCCGCCGCAGGCCGAGTGCGCGGTCACCGGGCTCGCGGAGCTGGGTGCCGAGCCCGGCGGGGTTGGCGAAGCGGGTGGCGTGCCGGGTGACGTCGTGGTTGGACAGCACCCAGGTGGTGGGGGCGCCGACGGGCCGCATCGCGGCCAGCGAGCCGTCGATGACCTCGCGCAGCGCCCCGGCCTCCCAGTCGCTGGTCAGGTACTGGAAGTTGAACGCCTGCTGCATCTCGTCGGGGCGGACGTAGCGGGCGGTGCGCTCCACGGTCGGGGTCCACGCCTCGGCGACGAGGACGCGGTCGCCCTCGTACTCGTCGAGGATCCGCCGCCAGGAGCGGTAGATCTCGTGCACGCCGTCCTGGTCGAAGAAGGGCATGACGTCGTTGCCGAGCAGCTTGAGCTGGTCCCGGGCGCCGAGGTCGGGCAGGCCGGGGGCCTTGACCAGGCCGTGGGCCACGTCGACGCGGAAGCCGTCGGCGCCGAGGTCCAGCCAGAACCGCAGGATGGAGCGGAACTCGTCGCGGACGGCCGGGTGGTCCCAGTTGAAGTCGGGCTGCTCGGGCGCGAAGAGGTGCAGGTACCACTCGCCGTCCGCGACCCGGGTCCAGGCGGGCCCGCCGAAGATCGACTCCCAGTCGTTCGGCGGCTCGGAGCCGTCCGCGCCCCGGCCCGGCCGGAAGTGGAAGCGCTCCCGCAGCCGGGAACCGGGGCCTTCGCGCAGTGCCTGCTTGAACCATTCGTGCTGGTCGGAGCAGTGGTTGGGGACGAGGTCGACGATGATGCGCAGGCCCAGGCCATGGGCCTCGCGGATCACGGCGTCGGCGTCGTGGAGGGTGCCGAACATCGGGTCGATGGCCCGGTAGTCGGCGACGTCGTAGCCGGCGTCGGCCTGCGGGGAGGCGTAGAAGGGGCTGAGCCAGACGGCGTCGACGCCCAGCTCCTTGAGGTAGGGCAGCCGGCTGCGGATCCCTTCGAGGTCCCCCATGCCGTCCCCGTCGGAGTCGGCGAAGCTGCGCGGATAGACCTGGTAGATCACCGCGTCTCTCCACCAGCCGGGCGTGGTACCGGCTGAGGTGGGGAGGGCGTCGGCGAGGTGCTGGGTCATGTCGTCCTTGGAGAGATCGGGCCGGGAGGGGAGCGGGCGGGCGCGGGTGGTCAGCCCTTGGTGGCGCCTGCCGTCATCCCGGCGACGAGGTGACGCTGGGCGAATACGAAGAAGATCGCCGCGGGGATGGCGATGAGCACCGAGGCGGCGCTCATGGCACCCCAGTTGGAGGTGTACTGGGTGACGAAGGTCTGGAGGCCGCCGGCCAGGGTCAGGTTCTCCTCGCCCACCATGAAGGCGGAGGCGTACGCGACTTCGCCCCAGGCGGTGATGAAGGCGTAGAAGCCGGTGACGGCCAGGCCGGGCTTGGCGAGCGGGAGGATGAGCCGCCAGAAGGTGCCGAAGGGGTTGAGCCCGTCGACGCGGCCGGATTCGTCGATCTCCACCGGGATGGTGTCGAAGAAGCCCTTCATCATCCAGGCGCAGAACGGCACGGCGATGGTGAGGTAGGTGATGATCAGGCCGATCGGCTGGTTGAGCAGACCGAGCTGTCCCATCAGGTTGTAGAGCGGGACGATCAGGATGGCCATGGGGAACATCTGCGTGATGAGCAGGGTCCACATGAGCGGCCGCATACCGGGGAACTTGAAGCGGCTGACCGCGTATCCGGTGGTGGCGGCGATGAACACACCGAGGACGGTGGTGACGCCGGCGACCAGGACGGAGTTCAGGAACCAGTCGATGAAGTGGCTGGACTCCAGCAGGTAGCGGTAGTTGGCGAAGGTCGGTTCCTTCACGAAGTCCGTGCTGATCGCGTACTGCGCGGGCTTGAGCGAGGTCAGCAGGATCCACAGGACCGGGAAGACGGCGATGACGGCGGCCACGAGGAGCGTGGCGTGCAGGCCGGCGGAGGCGAGGGGGGAGCGGCTGCCCCGGGTCCGCGTGCGGGTCGTGGTCATGGTCACCACACCTCTCCCTGCTTGCGCAGCGAGCGCCGGTAGACCAGCGCGAAGATCATGAGCAGCAGGAGGATCAGCACACCCCAGGTCGCGGAGACGGCGAAGTCGCGCGGGCTGGTGATGAACGCCTCCCGGAACGCCTGGGTCACCAGGATCTCGGTGGAGTCGCCCGGTCCGCCCCGCGTGAGCAGGAAGATCACCGGGAACATGTTGAAGGTCCAGATGGTGGAGAGCAGGATCACCGTCATGCTGACCGCGCGCAGCCCGGGCAGGGTGATGTGGCGGAAGCGCTGCCAGGGGCCGGCGCCGTCCATCTCGGCGGCCTCGTAGAGCTCTCCGGAGATGGACTGGAGGCCGCCGAGGAGGGCGACCATCATGAAGGGGATGCCCAGCCAGACGTTGACGGCGATGACGGAGAACTTCGCCCAGGTGGGGTCGTCGAGCCAGGGCACGGCGGCGATGCCGCCCCCGTCGAGGACCTTGTTGAGGATGCCGTTGTCGCGGTTGAAGAGGAACCGCCAGGCGAAGACGGAGACGAAGCCGGGCACGGCCCAGGGCAGGATGAGCGCCATCCGGTAGGCGGCGCGGCCCCGGAACTGCCGGTTCAGCATGGTGGCGAGGCCCAGTCCGAGCGCGAACGTGATGGACACGCAGGCGACCGTCCACACCACCGTCCACACCAGCCGCTGCAGGAACACCGGGTCGCCGAGCACCGCCGTGTAGTTGTCGAGTCCGATGAACTCGTACGTGGCGTCGATGTGGCGGGCGCCGATGTCGCGGGCGACATTGCGCTCGTTGGCGTCGGTCAGCGACAGGTAGACGCCGCGGACCAGCGGCCAGCCGATGATCACGCCGAGGACGAGCACCACCGGGGCGACCATGGCCCAGGCGTACCAGTGGGTGGCGAGGGCGCGGCTCAGGCCGCCCTTGGAGCCCTGCCCGCCGGCCTTGCCCGCCTTGCCCGTCGTGCCTGTGTTCCCGCTGTCAGTCCTGCGGGTCCGGCCGCGGACGGCGGAGTCGTTCCCGACTCCGC
>NZ_JBEYVX010000052.1:0-41200 GCF_040644195.1 Streptomyces sp. NPDC047014
GCGCGCTCGGCACCTCCGTACTGGCCTCCGCGGGCATCATCGGCATCGTGGCGATCAGGACGTTCCGGCAGCCGGCCTCGGTACCGCCGAAGCGCTCCCGGTAGGACTCCAGGTCCTCCTCGGTGATCTTCGCGAAGAGCACCGGCGGCACGGTGAACGGCGTCCCGGCGGGCACCGCGTCCAGCGAGCGGGCCTGCTCCGGGGTCACCCAGGTCGCCGTGTCACCGGCGAGGGCGAAGGCGGAGCGCATGGCGCGCGCCGAGGCCGGGATGAAGGGCTCGGAGACCACCGAGTAGAGGTGGATGAGGTTCATCGCCGTGCGCAGGGTCAGGGCCGCGCCCTCGGGGTCGGTCTTGATCTCCAGCCAGGGGGCCTTCTCCTCCAGGTAGGAGTTTCCGGCCGACCACAGGGCGCGCAGCGCGGCCGCGGCCTTGCGGTACTGCAGGGTCTCCATGTGGCCCTCGTACTCGGCCAGCAGCTCCGCGATCTGCTCCCCGAGCTTCGCCTCGGCCTCGCCCGCGGCGTTGCCCGCCGGGACGTCGTCGCCGAAGCGCTTGCGCGAGAAGGAGAGCACGCGGTTGACGAAGTTGCCCAGGGTGTCCGCGAGGTCCTTGTTCACCGTGGCGGTGAAGTGCTCCCAGGTGAAGGAGGAGTCGTCGGACTCGGGCGCGTTGGCGATGAGGAAGTAGCGCCAGTAGTCGGCGGGCAGGATCTCCAGCGCCTGGTCGGTGAAGACGCCGCGCTTCTGGGAGGTGGAGAACTTGCCGCCGTAGTAGGTCAGCCAGTTGAACGCCTTGACGTAGTCGACCATCTTCCACGGCTCGCGGGTGCCGAGCTCGGTGGCGGGGAACATCACCGTGTGGAACGGGACGTTGTCCTTGGCCATGAACTGCGTGTACCGGACGTCCTCGGCCTCGAACCACCACGCCTTGTGGTCGCGGTTCGCCGGGTCGGCGTCCGCCCACTCCTTGGTCGCGGCGATGTACTCGATCGGGGCGTCGAACCAGACGTAGAAGACCTTGCCCTCGGCGGCCAGTTCGGGCCAGGTGTCGGCCGGGACCGGCACGCCCCAGTCGAGGTCGCGGGTGATGGCCCGGTCGTGCAGGCCCTCGGTCAGCCACTTGCGGGCGATGGAGGACGCCAGCTGCGGCCACTCCTCCTCGTGCCGCGCGACCCATGCCTCGACCTCGTGCTGCAGCCGGGACTGGAGGAGGAAGAGGTGCTTGGTCTCGCGGACCTCCAGCTCGGTGGAGCCGGAGATGGCCGAGCGGGGCTCGATGAGGTCGGTGGGGTCCAGGACGCGGGTGCAGTTCTCGCACTGGTCGCCGCGGGCCTTGTCGTAGCCGCAGTGCGGGCAGGTGCCCTCGACGTAGCGGTCCGGCAGGAAGCGGCCGTCGGCGGGCGAGTACACCTGGCGGATCGCCCGCTCCTCGATGAAGCCGTTGGCCTGGAGCTGCCGCGCGAAGTGCTGGGTGATCTCGGCGTTCTGGGCTGAGGAGCTGCGGCCGAAGTAGTCGAAGGACAGCTGGAAGCCGTCGTAGACCGCCTTCTGGGCGTCGTGGGCCTGCGCGCAGAACTCGGCGACCGAGATGCCGGCCTCCTTGGCGGCGAGCTCGGCGGGGGTGCCGTGCTCGTCGGTGGCGCAGATGTAGAGGACGTCGTGGCCGCGCTGGCGGAGGTACCGGGAGTACACATCCGCCGGAAGCATCGACCCGACCATGTTGCCCAGGTGCTTGATCCCGTTGATGTACGGAAGCGCGCTGGTGATCAGGTGTCGAGCCATCCTCGGATGCTCCCTTTCCTCTTATGCGGTGTGGTGCGGTGCGATGTGGTGTCGCGATGTCACCGATGGTGAGCGGGTTTCATCGTATCGAACCGCCGAAACGCCCCGCGCCGCATTTGTTCTGGTGGACGGATACACAAAAGCGAGGACAGTGACCTCTACGTCACGGCCCTCGCGATCCGGGCCCATGGTACAGCGGGACGGTGGTCCGCCGGACCGGGCGTCCGCCTGCCGGCGGCTCGGTGGGCTGCGGAGTGGGGGCTCGGTGGGCTGGGCGGTGACGGCTCGGTGGGCTGCGCGGTGGCGGCCCGGTGGCACCGGCGGCGGGCATATGCATACGTGCCGACAGGCGCCCGGTGCGATCGGCATCGATCACGCTTCGATCATCCGCGACGTATAACTTCCAGCTTTCTGCTCTGCGCCCTCCGAGTGCGCCCTCCCTGCTTTCCTGTTCTGCGCACAGGGGAGGGGATGGGGTGAAGCCGTGAACGATGTCGGACCGGAGGAATCCGGTGGGGCCGTGGGGCTGCCGAGCCGCCGCCGGCGGCCGACCCCCATGAGCCAGTGGAATCCCACGGCACGCCTGTCCTACTGGGCCTTCCACGCCAACCGGAGGCCCGCCTACATGCGCTTCGCGTACCTCCAGCTGGGCTCCGACGCCGCCGCCGAGGCCGCGGTGGACGCCACCTTCGACTCGATCATGGGCGAATGGCTCCGGATGCTGCACATGGACCGCCTCGACGCCTACGCCTGGACCGTCCTCAAGCACTGCCTGGCCGACCGGCAGGGCCGACACCACCCGTGGCAGGCACCGCCCGAGCCGGTGGACATCAGCGCCTTCGAGGCCGCTCTGAAGGATGCCCGCGCCGATCAGTACGAGGTGCTGACGGACACCATCCGCTTCTACTCGGCCGTCTCGCGGCTGGCCGAACGGCAGCGGGACGTGGTGCATCTGCGGTACGGGCTCCAGTGCACGCCGGGTGAGGCGGCGGACGTGATGGGCGTGGACGAGGCCACCGTCCGCTCGTACCTCGGCCAGGCCCACCGGCGGCTGGCGCGGCTGCTGGACGCGCGTGCGGCGGGGGTGGTGGCGGGCTCGGCCGAGCCGGGTGACCAGGCCGTTCCGAGCGAGGCCCCTGACGCCGCGGGGACGGCGCGGACGACTGGGTCCGCAGGGGCCGCCGAGACTGCCGGGACCGTAGGGGCCGCCGAGACCGCAGGGGCCGCCGGAACCGCCGGGCCGAGCGAACCGGCCGAGTCATGAGGCGGCACGACCGGCGGGAGCGGCCGGAGGGCGATCCGGCCCCCCGCTCCCTGGCCGAGTTCCTCGCCCGGGCCGGTGTCCGCGACCGCTACCGCCATTACGACCTGGGCGCGGCCGAGGCCCGGCTGCTCCGGGTCGCCCCGCACCCCCCGCCCGGCCCGGCGCACCGCGTCCGGCGGCGGACGGCGCACGGCTGGAGCGATCCGGCCCGGGACTGCCCCCTCGACGCCGAGCGCGCCCGGCGCGATCTCAAGGCCGTCTGCCTGGCCTCCGTCTGCGCGCCGACGGCCGGCGCGCACCTCGAGTCCTTCATCCGCGGCCGCACCGATCTGGTGGGCGCCGTGGTCTTCGGCTGTCTGCTGCACCTCGCGGGCATGCGCGAAGGGGCCCGCTTCTGGTGGCAGTTCGCCGCGGCGGCCGGTGGCCCGCGCACCGCCCCGGCCGCCTACTGCCTCTTCCTCGACCACTCGCGGCGCGGCGAGCACCACGACGCCCGGCACTGGGCGCGCGAGCTGTGCCGCCGCGGTTTCCGGCCGGGCGGGCGGCGGGACCTGCGGGAGGTCCGGCTGTGCGCGCAGGCGGCCGTACTGCGCTACGTCGACCAGTGCGACGATCCCGACCTGGGCCCGGTGCCGCTGCCCCGGCCCGGACTGTCCTCGGTGCTGGCCGCGTTCCTCCCGCCCGTGGTCCTGGCCCCGCCGCTCGCCCCGCCGCCGTCACCGCCCCCGCCCCGGTCGGCCGCCGGGCCGCTGCGGCACCCCGCGCTGACGGCGGCGGCGCGCGGGACCTTTGTACAGGACGGGACCGGCCAGGCGCTGGCGGAAGCCCGGCGCGCGCTGGCCCTCGTACGGGTCCTGGAACGGCACCCGCTGGGGGTGCGGGCCGCCCAGCTGGCGCGGGAGGCGGGGCGTACGGAGGCGGAGCTGCGGCCGCTGCTGTCGATGCTGTGCGAGGAGGAGTACGCGTACCGCCCGGCCGCCGGGGTGTACGCCCGCGGGCCTGCCCTGGAACGGCTCGCCGCCCCCGGCGGGCAGGGCCTGGCCGACCAGCTCCAGCGCACGCTGTCCCTGGCCCGGGACAGCACGGGCGCGGCGGTGTACCTGAGCCGGTACGCGGCGGGCGAGGTCCACATCACGCAGATGGCGGCCGGGCCCGCGGCGCCGCCGGTGCGGGAGTGGGTCGACTTCCGGGCCGCCGCGCACGCCAGCGCGGTCGGCAAATGCCTGCTGACCCAGCTCGACCACGACCGCCGCGCGGACCACGTGGCCCGGCACCGCCCCGCCCGGCTCACCCCGCAGACCATCACCGACAGCAGGGCCCTGTTCACCGCCCTGGACGCGGTGGCTCCGGGCGCGCCGGTCTTCGACCTGCTGGAGTACTCCCCGCGGCACGTCTGCGCGGCCGTCCCCCTGGCCATGGGCGGCGCCGCGGGCAGCCTCGCGCTGTCCCTCCCGGCGGCCCATGCCCACCGGCTGCACTCGGCCACCGCGACCCTGCGCCGCAAGGCCGTCCCGATGCTCCTGGCCCTGCTGCTGACGGGCGCGATCCCGCCGGACGCCCCCGCCGCCGAGCCCGCTCCCCCGGCCCGCCCGCGCCCGATGCGGGCCCCGGTCACCCCGGAGACCCTGCGCCACCTCCGCCGCGTCTTCCGCACCCCGCTCACGGGTGCCACGGCGGCCCCGGACGGCCCGCACCTGGTCAGCGACACGAGAGCGGCGGAGGCGTACCTCTTCGACGCGGCCCCGCACTCGGACCACCCCCACCTCACCCTCCCCCACACCTTCACGGCGGTCACCCCGGGCAGCCTGACCTCCCCCACGGGCCTGACCGTCCTGGGCACATGACGGAAGAGAGAAGGCAGACGTGAACGTGAGCGAGCAGCCGTACGACCGCCGCCGGGCCTTGAGGCTCGGCCTCGGCGCCGCGGCGGGCGCTGCGGCGTACTCACTCCTCGGGCCTGCCCTCCGGGCCTCGGCGGGCAGCGGCGACAACTACCCGGAGCCGTGGCGCAGCGCCGCCCTCGGAGCGATGACCGACACCTGGAGGTTCTCGACCCGCTACTGCACGTCATGGGTGGCCTTCGCGCTGAAGGACCGCAACGGCTACGACATGAGGCACATCGGCCACGCCAAGGACTGGGGCCCCAACGCCGGGGCGCTGGGCATCACGGTCGACATGAACCCCGCGCCCGGAGCGGCTGCCTGGTGGGCGGGTGCCTCGTGGAACGGCGGCTACGGGCATGTCGCCTGGGTCGAATCCGTCAACGGCGACACGGTGATGATCCAGGACTACAACCACAATGGGAAAGGCGATCACGACCGCCGCCCCATCACCCGGGGTTCGGTGAGCGGCTACATCCACTACAAGGACCTCGACGCATCCTCCGGCGGCGGCTCACCGGTGCCCGCCATCCCCCAGATCTTCCAGGTCAAGCGCACCACGGACCCGTCGGGGGTGCGCCAGGTCTACGCCTGCACCAACACGGCGGTGACGGAGGGCTGGTGGATTCCCGGCGGGGACGGCGTGCACCTGCACGAGGTCATCAAGATCGACCAGCAGAACATCGTCGGCTTCGACAAGGTGAATCTCCCGGGCGGCACACAAGCGGTCTACACCGCCACCAGCGACGGGGTCCGGGAAACCTGGTGGAAGCCGGACGGCTCCAGCGGCGGCGGCCAGATCGTGTCCGGGCTCAGCGGGGTGAAGGGTGTGTTCGCCCATAACACCGTCGAGAACGGCCAGTTCGTCCACCACCTCTACATCCTGGCCGGCGACGGCCCGTACGAGGCGTGGTGGAAGGACGGCGGCGACGGCGTGCACGTGAGCCGCCTGACCACCATCAACGGCGGCAAGACCTTCACGATGGCGGTGGCCCCAGACGGCACCCTGCAGCTGTACGTGGCGACACCGACGTGGGTGTACGAGGTGTGGTGGACGCCGGGCAGCAACAACGTCCGCACCGGCACCGTCATCAACGTCAGCCAGGGCGACATCCGCCAGCTCACCAAGGCCGAAACCCTGCCGGACGGCACCCAGCGGCTCTACACGACGACCAGCAGCACCGTCTGGGAGAGCAGGTGGGGCGGCGGCCTGAGCGGCATCCGGACCACGGCCAAGGTGGTCGGCCAGAACAACGCGGTCATGAGCCGGAAGCTGGTCACCGACGGCGCGGACCAGCTGTACCTGGCCACAGGCGCCAAGGTCCAGGAGTACTGGTGGACGAGCGGCAACAGCGGCGGCGGCACACTCATCGACATCGCGCAGGGCAACATCGGCGCGATCGACAAAACCAGCGACGGCCCCACCCAGCAGCTCTACACCGCTGCCGGCCAGTGGATCCACGAAACCTGGTGGGGCAACGGCACCGGCCCCACCACAACCGGCCTGTTCTCGGTCTCCCACTGAGCCGCCGCCCAGCCGGCCGTCCTGCAGCACGGCGGCCCCCGCGCTCCAGCACCTGTGCCCGGCGCTCCTGCGCGCACCCCGCCCGGAGCGGAATACCGCCACCATAAGTGCCCCCGGAAACGCGGAAGACCCCAGCAGAGCTGGGGTCTTCGTTGGTGTCCGAGGGGGGACTTGAACCCCCACGCCCGATAAAGGGCACTAGCACCTCAAGCTAGCGCGTCTGCCATTCCGCCACCCGGACCGGTGGTCGGCCCCGGTTTCCCGCGGCGACATGGACAACAATAGCAAAGGATCGGCGGGGCTCCGACCACTTATCCCGGTGGCCCCCAAGTGCGCCACGCCGGGCTGACCTGCGGGCATGTCCGGGGCGGGGGGAGCCGGGACGCTGCGTCCCGGCTCCCCCGGCCCCCGGCGCCGGGTGCCGCTACGGGCAGTGGATGACCTGGCCCGCGTACGAGAGGTTGCCGCCGAAGCCGAAGAGGAGGACCGGGGCGCCCGAGGGGATCTCCCCGCGCTGGACCAGCTTCGACAGGGCCATCGGGATGCTGGCCGCCGAGGTGTTGCCCGAGTCGACGACATCGCGCGCGACGACCGCGTTCACGGCGCCGATCTTGGCGGCCAGCGGCTCGATGATGCGCAGGTTCGCCTGGTGGAGGACGACCGCGGCCAGGTCCTCCGGGGTGATCCCGGACTTCTCGCAGACCTTGCGGGCCAGCGGCGGGAGCTGGCTCGTGGTCCAGCGGTAGACCGACTGCCCCTCCTGGGCGAACACCGGCGGCGAGCCCTCGATGCGGACCGCGTTGCCCATCTCCGGGACGGACCCCCACAGCACCGGGCCGATGCCCGGCTCCTCGCACGCCTCGACCACCGCGGCGCCCGCGCCGTCGCCGGTCAGGACGCAGGTGGTGCGGTCGGACCAGTCGGTGATCTCGGTCATCTTGTCCGCGCCGATGACCAGCGCGCGGGTGGCGGAGCCGGCCCGGAGGGCGTGGTCGGCCGTGGCCAGGGCGTGGGTGAAGCCCGAGCAGACGACGTTGATGTCCATGCAGGCCGGTCCGCTGCCCATGCCCAGCTTGGCGGCGACGCGCGCGGCCATGTTCGGCGAGCGGTCGATCGCGGTGGAGGTGGCCACCAGGACGAGGTCGATGTCGTCCGGGGTCAGGCCGGCGCCGGCCAGCGCCTTGCCCGCCGCCTGGAAGGCCAGCTCGTCCACCGGTTCGTCCGGGCCCGCCATGTGGCGGGTGCGGATGCCGACGCGGGAGCGGATCCACTCGTCGGTGGTGTCGACCATGGCCGCGAGGTCCTCGTTGGTGAGCACTTTCGCGGGCTGGTAGTGCCCTAGCGCCACCACGCGTGAACCGGTCATGGGCGGGGTCCCCCCTCGTACGGAAGTCAGGATCACCCAGCTTTGCCTGCTACCGGTGGGTACGTGTGCGCGTGACCCGACAGGATTCCGGCCCCGGATTTTGGAGCTTCCCGAGGAGCTCCCTGCCCGGGACCAGGTCCGATGCGGAACCGCGAGAATGAGTACATCGGCATCGGCCGGAAACGGCGGGCAAACAGGAGGGGTGGGCTGATCACCATGGGACGGGTCACCGAGCGCCGTCGCGTCGTCCGGATCCGGAACGGCGGGGCGGGGGTGCGGCCGGACACGCTGGTGGCCGAGGAGCCGCTGGAGATACGGCTGAACGGCAGGCCGCTGGCCATCACGATGCGCACCCCGGGGGACGACTTCGCCCTCGCGGTGGGCTTCCTGGTGAGCGAGGGCGTGCTGGGCGCGGCGGAGGAGGTCCAGGCCGTCACCTACTGCGAGGGGGCGACGCGGGACGGTTCCAACACCTACAACGTGGTCAACGTGCAGCTGGCCGCCGGGGTTCCGCTGCCGGACATCACGCTGGAGCGGAACGTGTACACCACGTCGTCCTGCGGCCTGTGCGGGAAGGCCAGCCTGGACGCGGTCCGTACGGCGACCCGCTTCCCGGGGGTCGCCGCCGATCCGCTACGGGTGCCCGCGCGGCTGCTCAGCGAGCTCCCGGACCGGCTGCGCGCGGCCCAGAAGGTCTTCGACCGTACGGGCGGCCTGCACGCGGCGGGGCTGTTCAGCGCCGGGGGGGATCTGCTCGACCTGCGTGAGGACGTGGGCCGGCACAACGCGGTGGACAAGATCGTCGGCCGGGCCCTGCAGGCCGGGCGGCTGCCACTGACGGGGGCGGTGCTGCTGGTGTCGGGCCGGGCCTCGTTCGAGCTGGCGCAGAAGGCCGTGATGGCGGGCATCCCGCTGCTGGCGGCGGTCTCGGCGCCGTCCTCGCTGGCGGTGGACCTGGCGCTGGAGTCGGGCATGACGCTGGTGGGCTTCCTGCGGGGCCCGGACATGAACATCTACGCGGGCGAGGAACGGATCACGCTGTAGCGGGTCACTCCGCGGGCCTGCGGTGGTAACGCTCCTGGTCGCCGGAGGCGCACCGCGAGCCGTAGGCCCCGTGAGGCGGGCCCGGCCGTCGGGCGTCACCTCCGGGGGGTGCACACGTCAGCGGCCGCGGCGGTTGCGGCGGGTGGGCGTGGCCGGCTTCGGGGTCGGGGGGTCGATGCGGTGGAGGTCCAGGGTGGGCGGGAGGGGGGTGGTGCCCGGGCCGCCCGAGGTGGCCCAGGCGATGATCTCGTCCGTGGCGGTGTCGTCGAGGGCCCAGCCGAACCACATCGCGCGGGCGCCGCGCCGGCGGGCCTCGGTGGTGGGCTGGACCACGATGACGTTGGCCTGGGCGCACGGGCCGAGGCAGTCGCTCGTACGGACGGCCAGACGCCCCCCGGAGCCGGCGGCGGCCTCGCGCAGCCGGGCGAGCTGGCCGGCGTGGTCGGAGCCGGGGTTCTTGCGCGGGTCGCCGCAGCAGCAGCCGCGGCAGACCACCAGGGTGCAGGGGCGTTCGGTGTGGGCGCCGAGCGGGCGTATCCAGGTCACCACCGCACGTTACCGGGCCCGGGCGGCCGCCTGTCGGGACGGGCGGGAGACCTCCGCCACATGTCCGTCCGCTCCGTCCGCTCCGTCCGCCCCATGCCCGTCAGCGGGTTCGGGCGGCAGCGGGTCGGCGGCGCGGCGTCGGGCGATGACCGCGCAGACCATCAGCTGCATCTGGTGGAAGAGCATCAGCGGGAGGACCGCGAGGCCCGCCTGCGCCCCGAACAGCACGCTGGCCATCGGGAGTCCGGCGGCCAGGCTCTTCTTCGACCCGGCGAACTGGATGGCGATGCGGTCCTCGCGGCCGAAGCCGAGGCGGGCCGCCCCGTACCAGGTGGCGAGCAGCATCACCGTGAGCAGTACGGCTTCCACCAGCAGCAGGGCGCCGAGCCGGAGGGGGCTGATCCGCTGCCAGATGCCGGCGACCATGCCGGCGCTGAACGCGGCGTAGACGACGAGCAGTATCGAGCCGCGGTCTACGTATCCGAGGGCCTTCTTGTGGCGGGTCAGGAACCCGCCGACCCAGCGGCGCAGGGCCTGGCCGAGGAGGAAGGGCAGCAGGAGCTGGAGGGTGATCCTCAGGACGGCGTCGAGGGAGAAGCCGCCCGCGTCGCCGTCGAGGAGGGCGGTGGCGAGCAGCGGGGTGAGGACGATCCCGGCGAGGCTGGAGAAGGAGCCGGCGCAGATCGCGGCGGGCACGTTGCCGCGGGCGATCGAGGTGAAGGCGATGGAGGACTGGACGGTGGAGGGGACCAGGCAGAGGAAGAGCAGGCCGCCGTAGAGCGGGGGCGTGAGGACGCTCGGTACGAGGACGCGGGCGGCCAGGCCGAGGAGCGGGAAGAGCAGGAACGTGCAGGCGAGCACGGTGAGGTGCAGCCGCCAGTGGCGCAGGCCGGCCAGGGCTTCGCGGGTGGAGAGGCGGGCGCCGTAGAGGAAGAAGAGCAGGGCCACGGCGGCGGTGGAGGCGGCCCCGGCGAGGCCGGCGGCGGCGCCGCGCGCGGGCAGCAGGGCGGCGAGCCCGACGGTGCCGAGCAGGGCCAGGACGTACGGGTCCACCGGGATCCGGGCGGGCAGGTACGGGCGGCGTGGCATGGGGCGCTCACTTGCTGTCGGGGCGGATCACCCACCGGGCGGGGCGCGGCGGGCCGGGGGCGGCGGATCGGCGGTACGGGCTGGCGCCCGGGGCGTCGGTACGGGCCGGAGCCCGGGGCGTCGGTACGAGCCCGAGCCCGGGGCGTCGGTACGAGCCCGGGGGCGGGGTCGGAGTCGGAGTCGGGGCGAGCCGTGGACCGGATCGTCGGCCCGGGCACCCGTCGGGGCCGGCGGTGGGGCCGTTGTGCCCGCGCGCGGGTCGGGGCTGTAGGCGGGGCCGTCGTGCCCGCGCGCGGGTCGGGGCTGTAGGCGGGGGCCGTCGTGCCCGCGCGCCGGTCGGGGGCGGGCAAAGGGCGAGCCGGGGGCCGGGGTGGGGGCCGGAGGCTGTGTCTCCATGGTCAGGGGTGTGCCGTGATCGGGAAAGCCGTACACCGCTCTGACTGTCATCATGAAGCGCAATAACATGGCCCCATGTACGACCCCGTCCAGCTCCGTACCTTCCTCACCGTCGCCCAGACGCTCAGCTTCACGCAGGCCGCGCGGCGGCTCGGGGTGCGGCAGTCCACCGTCAGCCAGCACGTGCGGCGGCTGGAGGAGGCGACCGGGCGGCCGCTCTTCCTGCGGGACACGCACAGCGTCGAGCTGACCGAGGACGGCGAGGCGCTGCTCGGGTTCGCGCGGACGATCCTGGAGGCGCACGAGCGGGCCGCGGCCTTCTTCACGGGGACCCGGCTGCGCGGCCGGCTCCGCTTCGGGGCCTCCGAGGACTTCGTCCTCACGCGCCTGCCGGAGATCCTGGAGCGGTTCCGGCACGAGCACCCCGAGGTGGACCTGGAGCTGTCCGTGGAGCTGTCGGGCACGCTGCACGAGCGGCTGGACGCCGGGCGCCTGGACCTGGTGCTGGCGAAACGGCGCGGGCCCGGCGACGAGCGGGGCCGGCTCGTCTGGCGGGACCGGATGGTGTGGATCGGGGCGGAGGGCCTGCGGGTGGATCCGGAGCGTCCCGTACCGCTGATCGTCTTCCCGCCGCCGGGGATCACCCGGGCGCGGGCCCTGGAGGTGCTGGAACGGGACGGGCGGGCCTGGCGGATCGCGTGCACCAGCGGCAGCCTGAGCGGTCTGGTCGCGGCGGCGCGGGCCGGGCTGGGCGTGATGGCGCACACGCGGGGGCTGATCCCGCCGGGCCTGGTACGGGTCGGGGCCCTGCCGGAACTGGGGCCGGTGGAGTTCGCGCTGCTGCGCGGCCCCCGGCCCTCCCCGGCGGCCGAGGCACTGGCGGCCGCGATCCTCTCCGGCGCGGACCGCCTCACCCGCACGGGCTGACGCCCCCGCCCCTCCCGTCCCCCCTGCACCGCACGTCAGCGGCATGAAGGGGTGATCGCTGGGGAAATGTTGTGGAGGTCGTCGAAGGGGCCTCGGGGGGCTCGGCCGTGAGGTACGTTCGCCGCGGCGCGCGGAGAGGAGCGGGGCCTTGCGGGAGATCACCGTCCCACCGGTCGTCACGGGCGTGCCCGTCGGCGGGCTGGCCGACGTCGTGTTCCAGTACGCCCGGGAGGATCCGGACCGCGTCGTCCTCGGCCGGAAGACCGGCGGGGTGTGGCGGGACGTGACCTCGGGTCAGCTGGCCGCCGAGGTGCTGGCGCTGGCGAAGGGTCTGCTGGCGCAGGGGGTGCGGTTCGGGGACCGGGTGGCGGTCATGTCCCGTACCCGGTACGAGTGGACGCTCTTCGACTTCGCGCTGTGGGCGATCGGCGCGCAGCCCGTTCCCGTCTATCCGACCTCCTCCGCCGAGCAGGTGCACTGGATCCTCTCCGACACCGACTGCACCGCCTGTGTCGTGGAGAACGAGGACCAGGCCATGACCGTGGGGTCCGTCATCGACCGGCTTCCGCACCTCAGACGGCTGTGGCAGCTCGACGCGGGGGCCGTGGACGCGCTCGTGGCCGACGGACGCCAGGTCGCCGAGGACGTCGTGCACCGCCACCGGGGCGCCGTGACACCGGGCGCCACCGCGACCGTCATCTACACCTCCGGGACCACCGGCCGGCCCAAGGGCTGTGTGCTCACGCACGCCAACTTCATGTACGAGGCCGACACCCTGGTCACGCGCTGGGAGTCGGTGTTCCAGGGCAAGGCGGGTAAGGAAGGCAAGGCGGGCAAGGAAGGCAAGGAGGGCGATCCGCCCTCCACGCTGCTGTTCCTCCCCCTGGCCCACGTCTTCGGGCGGATGGTGGAGGTGGCGGCCGTCCGGGCGCGGGTCAAGCTCGGGCACCAGCCGGTGCTGGCGGCGGCCGAGCTGATGCCGGACCTGGCCGCGTTCCGGCCGACCTTCGTGCTGGGGGTCCCGCACGTCTTCGAGAAGGTCTTCGCGGGGGCCCGCCGCAAGGCGGAGACCGAGGGGCGCACCGCCACCTTCGACCGGGCCGTGGAGACGGCCGTACGGTACGCGGAGGCACGCGAGCGGCGCGCCTTCGGCACCGGGCCGGGCCCCTCGGCGGCGCTGCGCATGGAGCACCAGGTCTTCGACCGGCTCGTCTACGGCAAGGTGCGCGAGGCGATGGGCGGCCGCGTGCGGTACGCCATGTCGGGCGGTTCCGCGATGTCGCGCCGCCTGGGGCTGTTCTTCGACGGCGCGGGCGTCACCGTGTTCGAGGGGTACGGGCTGACGGAGACCTGCGCGGCGGCCACCGCCAATCCGCCGGGGGCGACCAAGTACGGGACGGTGGGCCGGCCCATCCCGGGCAGTTCGGTGCACATCGCGGAGGACGGGGAGGTGTGGCTGTTCGGCGCGCACGTGTTCTCGGGCTATCTGGGCGACCCCCGGTCCACGGAGGCGGTGCTGCGGGGCGGCTGGCTGGCGACCGGGGACCTGGGGCGGCTGGACGAGGACGGCTACCTTGTGATCACCGGGCGGAAGAAGGACATCCTGGTGACCTCGAACGGCAAGAGCGTGGCGCCGGCGGCGCTGGAGGAGCGGGTCCGTTCGCATCCGCTGGTCTCGCAGTGCGTGCTGGTGGGCAACGACCGGCCGTACATCGCGGCGCTGCTGACCCTGGACATGGAGGGGATAGCGCACTGGCTGTCGATGCGCGGCCGGCCGCAGATCACCGCCCCCGAGCTGGTGAGCGATCCGGAGCTGACGGCCGAGGTGCGGAGGGCGGTGGTGGCCGCGAACACGCTGGTGTCGCAGGCGGAGGCGATCCGCACCTTCCGGGTGCTGGGCGAGCAGTTCACGGAGGAGCGGGGCCTGCTGACGCCGTCGCTCAAGCTCAAGCGGCGGGCGATCGAGAAGGCTTACGCGAAAGAGGTCGCGGCCCTCTACCAGCACTGACGGGAAGCGGCGGCGTCACCCGGACGGGCGGGAACGGCAGCGCGATGGCGGGAATACGTCGCAGGAGGGGCCGGTTGTCGCCCCTCGTACGACGGCGCGGTCCCCCGCCGCGCCCACCGCACCGACGTGAGGGAACGACCGAACGTGAACCAGGTCCCCGCCATCAGCCTCAACAACGGCACGCTCATGCCCCAGCTCGGTTTCGGCGTCTGGCAGGTGCCCGACGCGGAAGCCGAACACGCCGTCGGCACGGCCCTGGAGGCCGGCTACCGCAGCATCGACACGGCCGCCGTCTACGACAACGAGCGGGGCACCGGCAAGGCCCTGGCCTCGGCCGGGGTGCCGCGCGAGGAGCTGTTCGTCACCACCAAGCTGTGGAACGGCCCGAAGCAGAAGTGGGGCCGGGACGAGGTGCTGCGCGCCTTCGACGACTCGCTCGGCAAGCTGGGCCTCGACCGCGTCGACCTGTACCTGATCCACTGGCCGCGCCCGATGCGCGAGGACTTCCTCACCATCTGGAAGACCTTCGAGGAGATCGCGGAGAGCGGCCGCGCCACGGCGGTCGGCGTGTCGAACTTCCGGCCCGAGGACCTGGACCGGCTCGCCGCCGAGAGCTCGCTGGTCCCGGCCGTGAACCAGGTCGAGCTGCACCCGCTGTTCCCGCAGACCGAGCTGCGCGCCCTGCACGCCTCGCGCGGCATCACCACCGAGGCGTGGTCCCCGCTGGGCCAGGGCAAGGAGCTGCTCACGCTCCCGGCGGTCACCGCGATCGCCGAGCGGCACGGCCGCAGCGCCGCGCAGGTGGTGCTGCGCTGGCACCTCCAGCACGGGAACGTCGTGATCCCGAAGTCCGTCACCCCCTCCCGCATCCGGGAGAACCTGGACGTCTTCGGCTTCGAGCTGGACTCCGCCGACATGGCCGCCCTGGACTCCCTGGGCGCGAGCGCGGCGGGCCGCCGGATCGGCCCGGACCCGGCCGAGTTCGACGCCTGAGCGGGCGGGCCGGGTGAACCTTCCCGAGGGCACGTACCGGATCCGCAATGTGGACAGCGGGCTGGTGCTCCAGCTGGAGGGCGCCTCCCGGGTGCGGGTCGGCCCCGACGGGCCGCCCGCCCCGCAGGCCGCCCGCCGGTGGCGGATCGCGCCGGTGCACAGCGGCGGCGGGATCTTCCATGTGGTGAGCGAGGACAACGAGCGGCGCCTGGACGTGGCGAACGCGTCGACGGACAGCGGTGCGCGCGTGCAGGTGTGGCGGGCCAACGCCTTCGGCGCGCAGGAGTGGATCGTCGAGCGGCATCTCGACGATCCGGGGGTGGTGTCGCTGATCGCCTGCATCAGCGGCCTGCCGCTGGAGGCGGACGCGGAGGGCCGGGTCCGGCAGGTCGAGGACTCCGACTCGCCGTCGCAGTGGTGGCGGCTGGAGCCGGCCTGACCGCGCGCCGGCCCCCGGCCCGCCGCCTCAGCTCCGTACGAAGCTCCGCAGCCGGTACGTGGGCTCCGCGCGCGGGGTGTCCTGGTCGGGCAGCAGCTCCAGCCGGGCCGCGAGCTCCCCGGCGGTGATGCCGCGCGGGACGATGCGGGCCGCGTACCGCCCGGCGAGCAGCGCGGCGGCGGCGCCGCGCGGGGTGCGGCCCTGGCCGTGGCCGGTGAAGAGGGCTTCACCGGCGGGGCGCAGGCCCGCCCGCGCGGCGTGGGCCTCGACCTCGCCGGAGGAGTCCGAGGGGGTGGGGTCCAGGTGGGCGGCGAACACGGCGTCGATGTCGCTGCCGACGTCGTGCGCCGAGTCCTTGTCGACGGTGGCGACCAGGACCCCGCCGGGCCGCAGCACCCGGGCGGCCTCGGCGAGGACGGCCGGTACCTGCCCCGGCTCCCGCAGCAGGTGCAGCAGCCACACCGCGCTGACGGCGTCCAGCGAGCCCGTGTCCACGGGCAGCCGGGCGGCGTCGGCGAGGGTCACCGGGATCCCCCGGCGCCGGGCGTGGGCGGCCATGGCGCGGGAGGCGTCCGCGCCGAGGACGCGCAGGCCGGGGCGGCGCAGGCGGGTGGTGACGATGCCGGTGCCGCAGCCGAGGTCGAGGAGGGCTCCCGTACCGGCGGGGAGCAGGCTGAGGACGGCCTCGGCGGCGGCCCGCGCGCGGGGGGTTCCGCCGCGGGTGGCGTCGTAGGCCGCGGCCTCGGCGTCGTAGTCGGGCCGGGGCCGTACGGCGGCTCTGGGCCCGGTCATCAGCTGGCGCCGTGGGCGGGGGCGAGGGCTTCGACCCGCTCGGCGAGCGCGAAGTCCGACCCGGTCACCACATCGCCCGCGTCGTGGCTGTTCACGGCGAGGCGGACGGTGTCGTAGCCGAGGGTCAGCTCCGCGTGGTGGTTCAACTCCTGCTGGATGCTGGCGATATGGGCGACGAGGGCGCTGGCGGCGAAGTGCGAGCCCAGCCGGTAGGTACGGAAGATGCGGTCGTTCTCGAAGGCCCAGCCGGGGAGTTCCCGCAACCGGTCCTCGATCTCCTTCTGCGACAGCGGCTCACTCGGCATGCACCGGCTCCTTTTCCGTGACGTGTGGTCAAGATTCCCACAGCGCACGCCGGAGCAACCCTTTCGCGCCATAGTGCGCTCGGGTGCTCCCGCGTCTTCCGCCCCCGCCGCGCGCCCCCTAGGCTCCTGCGCCGACGTCACTGTTACCAGCGGTAACGAGGGGGATGGGCCATGCCCGGCACCGGAAATTCCAGGCGTACGTTCCTCGCGGGAGCGGGCGCGACGGCCCTGTCGGCCCAGGCCCTCACGGCCCCGGAGGCCGCGGCGGCACCCCAGGCCACCCGGGCCACCCGGGCCGCAGCACCGGCGGAGCCCCACGGCCGGCGCGTCGCCGTCCTCGGCGGCGGGGTGGCGGGTCTGACCGCGGCGCACGAGCTGGCCGAGCGCGGCTACGCCGTCACGGTCTACGAGCGCCGCGCCCTCGGCGGCAAGGCCCGCAGCATGGACGTACCCGGCAGCGCCCGCGGCGGCCGCCGGCCGCTGCCCGCCGAGCACGGCTTCCGCTTCATCCCCGGCATCTACCACAACCTCCCCGACACCCTGCGCCGCATCCCCTTCCCCGGGAACGCGAACGGCGTCTGGGACAACCTGGTGGCCCCGCGCGAGATGATGTTCGCCCGCGCCGGCGGCCGCGAGGACCTGCGCGCGCCCATCCCCTGGCCCGGCCACTCCTCCGCCGGGCTGACGCCCGAGGAGCTGCGGCGGGCCCTCACCGGGATCCTGGAGACGTTCGTCCGGCTGCAGCCCCACGAGACGGCGTACTTCGTCAACCGCGCGCTCGTCTTCCTCACCAGCTGCGACGAGCGGCGCGACGAGGTCTGGGAGCGCACCCCGTGGTGGGAGTTCACCCGGGCCGCGCAGATGTCGCAGGAGTACCAGCGCATCCTCGCGATCGGGATCACCCGCAACATCGTGGCCACCAAGGCGGAGGAGGCGTCCACCCGTACGGTCGGCACCCTCGGCGAGGCGTTCGTCTTCAACCTGCTTGGGCGCGGGGCCGACGGCCCGCCGGACCGCATCCTCGACCTGCCGACGAACGAGGCGTGGATCGACCCGTGGGAGGCCCATCTGCGCTCGCTGGGCGTGGAGTTCAGGATCGGCTGGACCGTGCGGGAGGTGCGCTGCGCCGGGGGCCGGGTGAGCGGCGTCGCCGTCGAGGACCCGGAGGGCGCCCGGCGGGAGATCACCGCCGACCACTACGTCAGCGCGCTGCCCGTCGAGCACGCCCGGCGCACCTGGAGCGCCGCGCTGCGGGCCGCGGATCCGATGCTGGCGCGCTGCGACCGGCTGGAGACGGACTGGATGACCGGGATCCAGTTCTATCTCACCGAACGCGCGCCACTGGTGCACGGCCACTTCAACTGCATCGATTCGCCCTGGTCGTTGACGGCCATCCAGCAGGCCGGGCACTGGACCTCCCGGGACTTCGCCGCGGACTACGGCGACGGCCGGGCCGTCGACTGCCTGTCCGTGGACATCTCCGAATGGGACAAGCCGGGGATCCTGTACGGGAAGACGGCCAAGCAGTGCACCCGCGAGGAGGTGGCGCGCGAGGTGTGGGCGCAGCTCAAGGCGTCCCTCAACGACACCGGCAGGGCGGTCCTGACGGACTCCGCCCTGCACTCGTGGTTCCTGGACCCGGGCGTGGACGGGCTCGGCACCCCGCACCCCACCAACGAGGACGAGCTGCTGATCCACCCCGTCGGGACCTTCCACAACCGGCCCAGCGCGGGCACCCGTATCCCGAATTTCTTCCTCAGCGGGGACTACGTCGCCGTCGACATCGACCTGGCCACGATGGAGGGCGCCAACGCCTCGGCCCGCGCCGCCGTGAACAGCCTGCTGGACCGCGACGGCTCGAAGGCCGAACGGTGCGTGGTCCGGCCGCTGTACCGGTCGCCCGAAGTGGAACCGGCCAGGCGGCACGACCTGTGGCGCTACCGGCTCGGCCTGCGGAACGTCTTCGACCTGGGATGATCCGCCTCGGCTACCGTCGTGCGCATGACGACGACGCGAGTGGGCCCGCTGCTGCGCGCCTGGCGGGAGCGCCGCGGCCTCAGCCAGCTGGAGCTGGCGGGCCGCGCGGACTCCTCGTCCCGGCACATCAGCTTCATCGAGACGGGGCGCTCCCGGCCGAGCGAGGAGATGATACTGCGGCTCGCCGACCACCTCGACGTGCCCGTGCGCGAGCGCAATTCCCTTCTCCTCGCAGCGGGTTACGCCCCGCACTACGCGCACACCGCCCTGGACGACCCGTCGATGGAGACCCTGCGCGAGGGCATCCGGCAGCTGCTGACCGGGTACGAGCCCTACCCGGCGCTGGTCGTGGACGCCACCTACACCGTGGTGGCCGCCAACGCGGGCATCACCATGCTGCTGGACGGGCTCCCGGAGCATCTGCTCACCCCGCCGCTCAACGCCATGCGCCTCACCCTGCACCCCGAGGGGCTGGCCCCGCGGATCCGCAACCTCGCGCAGTGGCGGGGGCATCTGCTGCACCAGATGGAACGCCAGATCGCCCTGGCCCGGTCCGAGCCGCTGCGCGCGCTGTACGAGGAGGTGGCGGCGTACCCGGTCCCGGAGCGGGCGGCGGCGGACGGACAGCAGCCGGACGATTCCGCGGCGGCGGTGGCCCGGATCGCGCTGCCGCTGGTGATCGAGCACGACGGGCACGTGCTCTCCTTCGTGTCCTCCATCGCCACCTTCAACACCCCGATGGACGTGACGGTCGCCGAGCTGGCCATCGAGACGCTGCTGCCCGCCGACCCGGCGACGGTGAAGTACCTGCGCACGCTCGGGAGCTGAGCCGGGGGCGGAGATCGAGAAGCTTGGGGGTTCCCCTGTCCCGGCCCCGGGCGGCGGGCTACGCTGCACGCGACCGATCAGCTCGAACGTCTCCTCGATACAGGGAGGTTCGCCCGGGCGCGGGCCGTGCAGCGGACCCACGGCGTACGCCGCCCCGGCCCTCCCCCGGGGCCCCGTGCGCCGATGCCGCCGGCACGGCCCCGACAGAGAGCCCGACACCATGACGCAGTCCTCCCCGGCCCCGCACGCCGTCGTCATCGGCGGCAGCATGGCCGGCCTGCTCGCGGCCGCCGTCCTCGCCGAGCACGCCCGGGTCACGATCATCGACGCGGACGCCCTCCCGGAGGGCCCGGTCCCGCGCCGCGGACTCCCGCAGGCCCGGCACGTCCACGTCATGTGGTCCGGCGGGGCGCGGGCGATCGAGCGGATCCTGCCCGGGATCACGGACGACTGGACCGCCGCCGGGGCGCTGCGCCGCAGCCTGCCCGCCGACCTGGTGACCATGACCGCCCAGGGCTGGATCCCGCGCCGCCCGGAGATGCAGTTCAGCATCTCCTGCAGCCGGGACCTGCTGGACGCGGTGGTCCGGGCGCGGGTGACGGCCCTGCCGGGTGTCTCCACCCTCCAGAACAGCCGGGTGCGGGCGCTGGAGGGCAGCGCGGCCCGGATCACCGGTGTGCGCGTGGACACCCCGGAGGAGGAGGGCCGGTCCCTGGCCGCCGACCTCGTGGTCGACGCCTCCGGGCGCGGCTCCCGCTCCCCCGCATGGCTCCAGGCCCTCGGCGTACGCGGTATCCGGCAGGCGGAGGTCGACTCCGGTCTGGTCTACGCGACGCGGATCTTCGAGGCGCCCGCCGGGGCGCACGAGGCGGGCTTCCCCATCGTGAACGTGCAGTCCGATCCGCGGGTTCCCGTGCCCGGCCGCACCGCCACCATCGTGCCCATCGAGAACGGCCAGTGGCAGGCCACCCTGTCCGGGACCCGCGGGGGCCGGCCGACCGGGGACCCGGACGCCTTCATCCCCTTCGCCCGGAGCCTGCGGGACCCGATCGTGGGCCGGCTGCTGGAGGGCCGCAAGCCGCTCAGCGATGTCGCCGTCACCCGGGGCAACGCCAACCGCCGGATCTTCTTCGAGAAGGCCGCGCTGCCCGACGGCTTCTTCGCCGTCGGGGACTCCGTCGCCACCTTCAACCCGCTCTACGGGCAGGGCATGACCGTCGCCGCCCAGGGGCTGCTGGCCGTACGGGACCTGCTGCGGGTCGCCGGGATCGTCCCGCCGGGCCTCGGCCGGGCGGCGCAGCGCGCGATCGCCCCACAGGTGGCCACCGCCTGGGACCTGGCCACCTCGCAGGACATCCTCTACCCGGGGGCCACCGGTATGCGGCCGCGCACCGGGGCCGGGCTGCTCAACGCCTACGTGAGCCGGCTGATGACCGGCGCCACCACCCGCGAGGCCCTGACCGCCGCCTTCCTCCAGGTGATCACCATGAGCAGCGGGCCCACGCACTGGCTGCGGCCCTCGGTGGTGTGGCACGTCCTGCGCGCCTCGGAGCGCGGCGCCCCGACGGCACCGCCGCTGACGGCCGCGGAACGCGCGGTGGCCGGCCTGGAGGGGTGAGGGACCGGCCCGGAGGGACAAGCGACCGGCCCGGAGGCTGAGCCGGATCCGGAACGCGGAACGCCCCGGGGCCGGGCCCCGGGGCGTACGCGGCGTGCTGCGGCGGGATCAGAGCTCCGCGAGGTCCAGTCCGGCCTGCGTGGCGGCCGCCCGCACGGTCTGCTCCAGCAGGACGGCGATGGTCATCGGGCCGACGCCGCCCGGGACGGGCGTGATCAGCGAGGCGCGGGCCGCCGCCGACTCGAAGTGCACGTCGCCGACGTTGCCCTCGTTGTAGCCGGCGTCCAGGACCACCGCGCCCGGCTTGATGTCCTCGCCGCGGATGAACTCGGCCTTGCCGACGGCGGCGACCAGCACGTCCGCCTGGCGCACGATCGCGGGGAGGTCCTGGGTGCGGGAGTGGCAGTAGGTGACGGTGGCGTTCTGCTCCAGCAGCAGCATCCCGGCCGGCTTGCCGAGGATGGCGCTGCGGCCGACGACCACGGCGTGCTTGCCGGTGAGGTCCACCTCGTACTCGGCGAGGAGGCGCATGATGCCGCCGGGGGTGCAGGAGACGAAGCCGGGCAGGCCGAAGCCCATGGCGGCGAAGGAGTGCATGGTGACCCCGTCGACGTCCTTGCCGGGGGCGATGGCCTCGAAGGCGGCCCGCTCGTCGATGTGGTGCGGGACCGGGTGCTGGAGCAGGATGCCGCTGATCTCCGGGTCCTCGGAGAGCGCCGTGATCGCGGCGACGAGCTCCTCGGTGGTGGTCGAGGCGGGCAGCTCCACGTGGCGGGAGGTGATACCGGCCTTCGCGCAGCGGTTCTGCTT
Source organism: Streptomyces sp. NPDC047014 (assembly GCF_040644195.1). NCBI lineage: Bacteria > Bacillati > Actinomycetota > Actinomycetes > Kitasatosporales > Streptomycetaceae > Streptomyces > Streptomyces sp. NPDC047014. The sequence goes on from NZ_JBEYVX010000052.1 coordinate 21,591, forward strand.
CATGCGGACGTAGGTGACGGAGGCGGGGTCCTCGCCGACCAGCACGGTCGCGAGGCAGGGCGCGGTACCGGTGCGCTCGGTGATCGCCGCCGCGAGGGCGGCGGTGCGCTCCGAGACGCGGCGGGCGAGGGCGGTGCCGTCCATCAGGCGGGCGGTGCCGGCGGCGGGGGCAGTCTGGGCAGTCGTCACGGGGTCTCCTGAACGTCGCTGCGGATCGCGGTTCGCCCAGGCGCGCGGCAGTCGGCGTACGGAGGAGCATGCGGTACGCCGGGCCGCTCCCCGGTGGTGATCCACCCGAACGCCAGTCACGGCCCGGCTCCACTGTAGACGACTTATCCGGTGGTCCACCGATGTCCCACCTGCGACGATCAATGCATGACGCGTACTTTCGACCATCTTGTCGCCGAGGCGGAATCCGTGTCCGTGGACGGCTGGGACTTCTCCTGGCTCGACGGCCGCGCGACCGAGCAGCGGCCCTCCTGGGGCTACCAGCGGCTGCTCGGGGAGCATCTGGCGCGGGTCCGCTCCGCCCTGGACATCCAGACCGGCGGCGGGGAGGTCCTGGCCGGCTCCGGGCCGCTGCCGGCGCTGACCGTGGCCACCGAGTCCTGGCCGCCGAACATCCAGCGGGCGACGCGGCTGCTGCACCCGCTGGGCGCGGTGGTGGTCGCGGACGCGGACGAGCCGCCGCTGCCCTTCGGGGACGACGCCTTCGAGCTGGTGGCCAGCCGGCACCCGGTGACCATCTGGTGGGAGGAGATCGCGCGGGTGCTGGCGCCGGGCGGGACCTATCTCTCGCAGCAGGTCGGCCCGGCGAGCGTCTTCGAACTCGTCGAATACTTTCTCGGGCCCCAGCCGGAGGAGGTGCGGCGCAGCCGGCACCCCGACGACGCGGTGGCGGACGCCACCGCGGCCGGTCTGGAGGTGACCGATCTGCGCTCCGAGCGGCTGCGGACGGAGTTCCACGACATCGGTGCCGTGATCTACTTCCTGCGGAAGGTGATCTGGATGGTGCCCGGCTTCACGGTCGGCCAGTACCGGGACCGCCTGCGCGAGCTGCACGAACGGATCGAGCGGGAGGGTCCGTTCGTCGCGCACACCGCCCGTTTCCTGATCCAGGCCCGCAAGGCGGGCTGACAGCGGGGCGGTACGGAGCGTGCACGGAGGGTGGACGGATCCGCGCCGGATCGGGTTGCCCCGTCGCGGCGTGGCGCAGGTCACTCAATTCAGCGCGTAACGAATCGACTCGGGCATGCGATGAACCGACAGGTGTCCTCGCGCGGCCCGGAATACAGACCCCCTGTCGGTCTGTTTCCCGAGTTCGCGCGATGATGTCCCGCCCATCCTTAATCTGTTCGCAACGAGAGGCTCCTTGTGTCGCTCAGCCCGTCCCGTACGTTCCCTCCGGAGATCGCCGAATCCGAGGCCCTGGTCGCGCTCGTCGAGCGCGGCCGCGAGCAGGGTCACATCAACGGTGACGACGTGCGCCAGGCTTTCGAGGCCGGCCGCATCCCGGTGGACCAGTGGAAGCGGGTCCTGCGCAGTCTGAACCAGGTCCTCGACGAGGAGGGTGTCGCCCTTCACGTCAGCGCGGCCCCCGCCACCAAGGCCGCCGCGAAGAAGCCCCGCAAGGCTGCCGCCGCTCCGGCCCGCACCGTGACCAAGAAGGCCACCGCCGCGCCGCGCCCCATCGGCGCGCGCAAGACCGCGGCGACCGCCGCTCCCGCCACCGCCGTCGGCTCCACGGCCGCGGCGATATCCGCACCGTCGGCCGCCGCCGCGGGTGAGGTGCCGGCCGAGGCCGCCGCCGAGCCCAAGAAGCGCACGGTCAAGAAGACCGCCGCGAAGAAGACCGCGGTGAAGAAGACCGCCGCGGCGAAGAAGACCAGCGCCAAGGACGCCGACGAGGGCGAGAACCCGGCCGTCGAGGGCGAGGACTGGGCCGCGGAGGACCTGGTCGACGAGGTCGAGGAGGAGGCGGCCCCCAAGGCCGGCGCCCAGGGCTTCGTACTGTCCGACGAGGACGAGGACGACGCCCCGGCGCAGACGGTCATGGTGGCCGGTGCCACCGCCGACCCGGTCAAGGACTACCTCAAGCTGATCGGCAAGGTGCCGCTCCTCAACGCCGAGCAGGAGGTGGAGCTGGCCAAGCGCATCGAGGCCGGTCTCTTCTCCGAGTACAAGCTCGAAGAGGAGGAGGACCACAAGCCCGCCTTCAAGCGCGAGCTGGAGATCCTGGTCGAGGACGGCCGCCGGGCCAAGAACCACCTGCTGGAGGCCAACCTCCGCCTCGTGGTCTCCCTGGCCAAGCGGTACACGGGCCGCGGCATGCTGTTCCTGGACCTGATCCAGGAGGGCAACGTCGGTCTGATCCGCGCGGTGGAGAAGTTCGACTACACCAAGGGCTTCAAGTTCTCCACGTACGCGACCTGGTGGATCCGGCAGGCGATCACGCGTGCCATGGCCGACCAGTCGCGCACGATCCGTATCCCCGTCCACATGGTCGAGATCATCAACAAGCTCGCCCGTGTGCAGCGGCAGATGCTCCAGGACCTCGGCCGGGAGCCCACTCCGGAGGAGCTGGGCAAGGAACTGGACATGACCCCCGAGAAGGTCATCGAGGTCCAGAAGTACGGCCGTGAGCCGATCTCCCTGCACACCCCGCTGGGTGAGGAGGGCGACAGCGAGTTCGGTGACCTCATCGAGGACTCCGAGGCGGTCGTCCCGGCGGACGCGGTCTCCTTCACCTTCCTCCAGGAGCAGCTGCAGTCCATCCTGGGCACGCTCTCGGAGCGCGAGGCGGGCGTGGTCTCCATGCGCTACGGCCTCAACGACGGCCAGCCGAAGACGCTGGACGAGATCGGCCGCGTCTACGGGGTGACCCGCGAGCGCATCCGCCAGATCGAGTCCAAGACCATGTCGAAGCTCCGCCACCCGTCCCGCTCCCAGGTCCTGCGCGACTACCTGGACTGATCCACCCGCAACACCGGAACGCCCCCGCCCCGCATTCCGCGGACCGGGGGCGTTCTGCGTGGGCCTGGGTGGCTCAGGTGGTCGTGCGGCGGGTGGTGCGGGCCGACATGGCCGCGTAGACGGCCACGCCTGCGAAGAGGAAGAGGACGCCCTGGTAGACGGCGGCGTAGCCGGAGCCCGCGACCAGCCACATGGAGAAGGCGAAGGCGAGGGTGGCCAGGGCGCCGTCGCGGGCCAGGCGGCCGCGGTGGACGCGGTCGGCGCGGCCCGAGAGCAGGAAGTAGATCTGGGCGGCGGTGGAGAGCAGGTAGGGGACGGTCGCCGTGAAGGTGGTGACCAGGACCAGCATCTCGAAGACGCCGCCGGAGCCGGCCGTGTAGTTGTAGACGGTCAGCGCGGAGGCCAGGCCGGTGGTGACGAGGACGCCGACCACCGGGACACCGCGCCGCTTCTTCTCGAAGGCGCGCGGGAAGAGCCCGTCCTTCGCGGCGGCGTACGGGGTCTGGGCGCTGAGCAGGGTCCAGCCGTTGAGGGCGCCCGCCATCGAGATCACGGCGGCGCAGGCGACGACGGTGCCGCCCCAGGTGCCGCCGAACATGGCGTTCACGGCGTCGGTGAAGGGGGCCTCGGAGGCGATCAGCTTCTCGTGGGCGACCAGGCCGAAGACGGAGAGCGTGCCCAGCAGGTAGACGACGGCCGCGCCGGCGGTGCCGAGGATGGTGGCCCGGCCGACGTTGCGGGCCGGGTCGCGGACCTCTCCGGCGCTGACGGCGGCCGATTCCACGCCGAGGTAGCTGAACAGCAGGATGGCGGCGGAGGCGGAGAGGGCCCCGGCCGGGCTCTGGTCGGTGGCCTGGAAGGGCCCGAGGTTGGCCGGGTCGAAGAAGAACAGGCCGCCGACGGCCACGAGCAGCAGCGGGGCGAACTTCAGGACGGTGGCGACGAGCTGCACCGTGCCCACCCAGCGGGTCCCGGCCAGGTTGGCCAGCGCCGGGAGCCACTGCATGGCCAGCGCCGCCAGGCACATGGACCACTTGTGCGCGCCGATGGCCGGGAAGAGGACGGTGAGGTAGCCGACGGAGGCGACGGCCAGGGCCGCGTTCGACACCCAGGAGGTGATCCAGTAGCTCCAGGCGGCGAGGAAGCCGGCGAAGTCGCCGAAGGCGGCGCGGGCGTAGACGTACGGACCGCCGGTCTGCGGGTGGCGCCGGGCCAGGCGGCCGAAGACCAGCGCGAGCGCGACGGCGCCGAGGGTGAGCACGGCGAAGGCCACCAGGCTGATGGTCCCGAACGGGGCCACCGAGGCCGGGAGCAGGAAGATCCCGCCGCCGATGATGTTGCCCATGACCAGGCAGGTCGCGATGGGGAGCCCGAAGCGCCGGGCGTGCGGGTCGCGGCCCTGTCCGGGGGGTGCGGTGGCCTCGGTGGGCAGGGCTGCGGTGCTGGTCATCGGTGGTGCGCCTCGGGATGTCTCACATGGTGGGCAGGTCAACACATGGTTGACCACCGCCCGTGCGCCGCCAAATCAACGGATGTCGTCCCGTGCGGCCACCCTTCCGGAAGGAAACCTTCCGCTCTCCTCGCCCCCCGGCGGAGGATCCTCCTCCGCTCCCTGCCCGGCCGTGAGCGGCACCTGCGGCCCGTGGGACTCGCGCAGCCAGCGCCGCAGCACCCGGTGCACCTCCTCCGCCCCCACCGGCTCCTCCCCCGGATCCGAAAGCTCCGCCGGCCACATCAGGAACGGCCGCCCCTGCTCCCCGCCCAGCCCGCCGTGCGAGCCGATCTGCTCCTCGAAGGCGTGCACCGTGCCCGTCGCCGGGTCGTACGCGGAGTTCACCATGATGTCGGCCACGTGCGGGAAGGCGTCCGTGCGCCGGACGGCATCGGCCGCGCCCGGCCCGAAGGCGGCCAGCAGTTCCTCCGCCTCCCCCGGCACATCGAGCCGGGCCACCGCCCCGCCCGGCCCCAGCACCTCCCCGTCCACCAGCAGGAAGCCCACGCCCGGATGGTTGGCGAGGGTCGCCAACAGGGCGGGATGCCGGCGCTCCACGTCGGCGCGGGAGGCCCGTCCGGGCAGGTCCGGGAAGGAGATCAGGGCCAGATTGCCCGAGGCCAGCACCACCGGATCCGGCCCCGGTCCCGGGCGGGCCTCCGCCCCCTCCTCCACGGGCCGGTGCAGGGCCGCGAGCACGGCCGCGCGCGCCTCGGCCCCGCTGTGGGTGCGGCCGGCCCGGCGGGACACCGGCAGCCCGCAGCCCGCCCGTACCAGGTCCTTGAGCGTCAGCCCGTACCGGCCGAGGAAGGTCTCCCCCGGGCTCTGGCCGTGGTCCGACAGCAGCACGATCCGGTACGGCCGCGGCGCATGCTCGGCCACGCGCGCGATCAGCGCGAGGCTGCGGTCCAGCCGCTCCAGCACCTGGTCGGTGTCCCGGCCGAGCGGGCCCGAGTGGTGGGCGACCTCGTCGTAGGCGACGAGGTCCGCGTAGACCGCGGCGCGCCCGGCCAGCATGTCCCCGATCACCGCCGCCACGACCACGTCCCGTTCGACCACGGTCGCGAAGGCCCGGATCAGCGGGTAGGGCGCCCCGCGCGAGACCCGGGGCCGGTCCCCGCGCAGCCGGGCGCGCACGGACTGGCGGATCTCGCGGACCACGTCCGCGGCGAAGGACAGGGCCGTACGGACGGCGTTGGCCGGGTCGGAGAAGTACGCGAAGTAGCCCGCGCGGGACCGGTTCGCGCGGCCGCGCCGCGCCGAGACCGAGAGCACGAGGGCCAGTTGATCGGCCCCGCCGCTGAACAGGTTGCCGCGGCTGGCCCCGTCGAGCGTGAGCAGGCCGCCGTCCCCGGTCCGGGCCACGGCCCGCCGTTGCAGCTCGGCCGCGCTGGTGGGCCGGTTGCAGACCATCACCTCGCCGGTGTCCTTCTCGTACCAGCGGAAGGCCGGCACGTCGAAGGTGGAGCCGTGCAGGATGCCGAGCTGGCTGGCGCCCGTCTGGCTGGACCAGTCGGTGCGCCAGGGCATCACGCGGTGGCCGTGCTCCAGCCAGCCCGCGACGGTGGGCATCAGGGCGCTGTTGCAGGCGTGGCGCAGCACCTCGTAGCCGACTCCGTCGAGCTGGAGGAAGACCAGCCCGGGGGCGCGCGGCCCGCCGCGCTCCGGCCCCCGGCGGCGGTCCTGCCGACGGCGGCGCCGGTCGGCGAGGCGGTAGAGGCGGCGGCGGTACGCCTCGTCGTCGCGCACCGCGAGGGCGGTGGAGGTCGCCGAGGCCACCGCGGACATCACGGCGGCGACGACCACCGCGGTCTCGGGGGCGGCCGCTCCGCCGCCGTCGGGGACGAGCCGGAGCGCGATCAGCAGCAGCGAGCCGTTGAGGAAGAAGACGAGCAGCCCGAGCACGAGGGCGGGCACCAGCAGCAGGGCCCGCACCACCACCGGCCAGACCAGCGCGCTCAGCAGACCGAAGGCCCCGGCGCCCCAGGCGGCGGTCAGTGCGGTCCGGGTGACGCTCTCGCCGTCCCCGGAGCGGAGGCGGAAGTCCGGCAGGATCCCGGCCAGGGCGAGCAGGGTCAGGGTGGACACCGCCCACACCAGGATCACGCGCAGCAGGGCGTTGCCCGTGGTCCGCAACCGTCCTCGCCGCACCCCGCCACCTCCCGCGAGCCCGTCCGGCCTCCAGGCTCGCACAACCGGGCCGGTGGGGGCGGGTCCACCCGGGTAGCCCGGGGGGCACCGGGGCCGCTCAGGGCGGTCCCGCCGTCAGGTGCCGTCGTAGCCGGCGGTCGGCATCGACAGCCGCCGGTGCACCTCGGCCTTCATCGCGGAGGTGTACCGCGGCTCGTCCTCCCCGGCGGTCTCCAGCCGTACGCCGCGCCGCGCGCACTCCGCGGCGAACTCCTCCACGCAGCTCAGCGCACGGGACAGCACCCGGCGGTTGGCGGCGACGAACAGGTCGACCCGCCCGGCGTCGATCTCGTACCAGAAACCGCAGTGGTCCGGGCGCATCCCGTAGACCAGCAGCTGCTGGGTGACCACGTAGCCCCGGTCGGCGGCCCAGCGCGCGCACAGGGCCTGCTGGCCGCGGGTGTCCACGGCGAAGGGGTCGGTGTCCAGGTCTTCGAGCGGGGCCAGGCTGGCGATCGCGGCCACGCGCAACTCTTCCATGCCGCCGGACCCTACTCCGATCCGCCGCCCGAGAGGAGGGGTGGGGCGTTCCGATTCCGGGCCGGGCGGCGGGTCCCGGCATGATGGGTGGGGCAGGAGAACCCCCGAGACGCGTGGGAGCGTGAGGGAGGGAGGGCCGGGACCGGTGGAGATCACCTGGTGGGGCCATGCGACGTGCACCGTCGAGGATTCCGGGGTGCGGCTGCTGACGGATCCGCTGTTCGCGCGGCGCCTCGCGCATCTGCGGCGGCGGCGCGGGGCGCTGCCGCCGCCCGAGGCGGCCGAGGCCGATGTGGTGCTGGTGTCGCATCTGCACGCCGACCATCTGCACCTGCCGTCGCTGGGCCGGCTGGCCCCCGGCACCCGGCTGCTGGTGCCGCGCGGGGCGCGCCGGGCGGTGCCCGGGCTGGCGCGGGTCGCGGGGCTGCGCGGGCTGGCGGTGACGGAGGTGGCGCCGGGCGCGGAGGTCCCCGTACGGGACGGGGTGCGGGTCCGGGCGGTACGCGCCCGGCACGACGGGCGGCGGCTGCCGTTCGGGCCGCAGCGGGCGCCGGCCCTCGGGTACGTGGTGGAGGGCGCGGCCCGGACCTACTTCGCCGGGGACACCGGCCTGTTCGACACGATGGCCGAGGAGGTCGGGCCGGTGGACGTGGCGCTGCTGCCGGTGGGCGGCTGGGGCCCCTACCTGGGCCCGGGGCATCTCGACGCGGGCCGGGCGGCGCGGGCACTGGCCGCGCTGGCCCCGGCGGCGGCGGTCCCGGTGCACTACGGCACGTACTGGCCGGTGGGCATGGACGCGGTGCGGCCGCACGAATTCCACGCGCCCGGCGCCGAGTTCGAGCGGCACGCGCGGCGGCTGGCGCCGAAGGTGGCCGTCCGGGTACCCGGGCACGGCGAACGGGTGCGGCTGCCGTGACGCCGTCCGGGCTCGCGGCGGCGGCCACGGCGGGCGCGGTCTCCCTGGCGGCCGCGGGGGCGGGTGCCGGGGCGGGCACCGGCCAGGTGCCGCCGGAGAGCACCCAGCAAGCCCTGGGGTACCCGCTGCTGTTCCTGCTGGTGGCGCTGGGCGCGCTGGTGCCGGTCATCCCCACCGGGGCGCTGGTCAGTTCGGCGGCGGTGGTCGCCTTCCACCACCAGTCGCCGCCCTTCGGGGTGCTGCTGGTCACCGGCGTGTCGGCCCTGGCGGCGTTCACCGGGGACCTGGCCCTGTACTGGCTCGGACAGCGCGGGGTGCGCTCGCGCAACGGCTCGCGCCGGCTGGAGGCGCTGCGCGCGCGGGCCGCGCCCGAGCGGCTGGAGCAGGCGCGGCGGGGCCTCGACGAGCACGGGGTGCTGATCCTGGTGCTGTCGCGGCTGCTCCCGGCGGGCCGGATCCCGGTGATGCTGGCCTGCCTGCTGGCGCGGATGCCGCTGCGCCGCTTCGCGCGCGGGGACGCCCCGGCGTGCGTGGCCTGGGCGGCGACCTACGGGCTGATCGGCATCCTGGGCGGCTCCCTCTTCCCGGAGCCGTGGAAGGGCGTGGCGCTGGCGGTCGGCCTGACCCTGCTGATCAGCTCGGCCCCGGCGCTGTGGCGGCGGCTGCGGCGCGGCGGCACCGGGCGGGCCGCGTGAGTGGCCCCGGATGAGCGCCCCGCGCGAGTGGGCCGCCAACGGGCTGGACATCAAGTGCGGTTGAGCTCCTAGGTTCGTGTCCATCGGGGGGAGAGCCCGAGACCGAGCGAACGGAGCGGATCCACCATGGAGTACACGCACAGCGACGCCGAACTGGTCCGGCAGCCCATCGGCTACTGGAGCTGGGCCGCCTACGACGCGGTCATCACCCGGACCCGGGCCGCGCTCGCCGGGATCGGCACCACCCAGCCCCAGTGGTGGATCCTGGCCCAGGTGGCCGGGGCGGAGCGGCCGAAGTCCCGCGAGGAGGTCACCGCGGTCCTGCGCGGCTACCTCGCCGTGGGCGATCCGGCCCTGGGCGAGGAGATCGACACGACCGTGGCCCGGGGCTGGATCACCGAGGACGCGGAGGGCCGCCTCGGGCTCACCCCGGAGGGCCGGGACTTCTTCGAGCGGGCGGCGGCCCTGCAGCGGGAGCTGTGGGACGAGCGGCACGCGGGCATCCCGGACGAGGAGTACCTGACCACCCTCAAGGTGCTCCAGCGCTTCATCCACAACACGGGCGGCCACGCCTGGCACCACTAGGCCGTCTCTTGCGGATCAGGGTCGGGCAGCGTGCGGGAGGCGCCGATCGGCAGGTCCCACAGGTCCTCGCGGGGCAGCCCGGCGCGGGCCCAGGCGGCCCGGGTGCGGTGCAGGGGCTCCATGACCGGTTCGGCGGAGAGCACGAAGGTGCCCCAGTGCATGGGGGCCATCCGGCGGGCGCCGAGGTCGAGGCAGGCGCGTACGGCCTCCTCCGGATCGGCGTGCACATCGCCCAGCCACCAGCGCGGGGCGTAGGCGCCGACGGGCAGCAGGGCCAGGTCGATCCCCGGATGGCGGCGGCCGATCTCCCCGAACCAGTGGCCGTAGCCGGTGTCCCCGGCGAAGTAGAGCGTGCGCGGGGCCGGGCTCAGGGTGTCGGTGAGGATCCAGCCGCCCCACAGCGAGCGGCAGGTGTCGCGGAGGGAGCGCTTCGACCAGTGGTGGGCGGGGACGAACTCGAAGCGCACGCCGTCCAGTTCGGCCGCCTCCCACCAGTCGAGCTCGGTGACCCGGCTGAACCCGCGGCGGCGGAACCAGCCCGCCAGGCCCGCCGGGACGAAGAGGGCGGTGTGCCGGGGCAGCCGCTTGAGGGTGGGCGCGTCGAGGTGGTCGTAGTGGTTGTGGCTGATCACCACGGCGTCCACCGGCGGCAGATCCTCCCAGCGGACCCCGACCGGGGTCATCCGGGCCGGGGTGCCGAGGATCCGCCGGGACCACACCGGGTCGGTCAGTACGGTCAGCCCGCCCGTGCGGAGCACCCAGCTGGCGTGCCCGGCCCAGGTGGCGCAGACCGTGCCCGGCGGCGCGGCGGGCAGCGGTCCGGGCGCGTAGGGCAGGTCGGGGATGCCGCGCAGTCCGGCGGGGCCGGGCCGGAAGGCGCCCTCGCGGGCGAGCCGGGCGAAGGCACGCAGGCCGGGCAGCGGGGTGGTCAGCCGGTCGGCGAAGGAGGCGGGCCAGCGGCGGTGCTCCCCGAGCGGCCGGACGGGGGCGGCGGCCGGCGGGTCCGGCTCCGGAGCGGCGGAGGCGGGGGCCGGGGCAGCGGCGGGGGTGTCCGTCCGGTCCCTCATCGAGAAGTCTCCGTTTCCGTTCACCGGGTCGAGTCGGGTCGGGTCGGGTCGGGTCAGGCCAGTCCGGCCAGGACCGATCCGAGGAGGTCCAGGGAGCGCCGTACGTGCGGCAGCGCGAGCGGGTCGGGGGCGGTGAGCGCGGTCAGCCGCTCCTCCGGGGTGGCGCCGAGCAGCGGGCCGGTGGACAGCCGGACGCGCAGCGCGCCCAGCTCGTCCGCGAACCGCTGGCCTCCGGGGGCCGGTGCTCCGAGCCGGCCGCCGAGCCAGTCCTCCAGTTCCATGGCGTCCCCGACGCCGTGCCGGGCGAGTCCGGCCCGCAGCGGGGTGAGGTCGGCGTAGAGGTGGCTTCCCGCCTGCGGGGGCCGGGCCAGGGCGCCCGCCGCGAGGAGTTCGCGGTGCACGGCGGCGGCCACCCGGCCGTGCAGGGCGGCGGCGCCCTCCGCGCGTACGGAGACCGCCTCGGGCTCGCCGAGGGCGTGCGCGGCCGCGGCGGCGACGGGTCCGGCGACCGTGGCGCCGGTGGCGGTGAGGACGTCGAGGGTACGGGCGCGCAGCCAGGCCCCGCGCGGGGTGCCGGGGAAGCGGACGACGGCGGCGGGCCAGCCGGCGGGCAGCAGCGCGCCCGCCAGGTCGACGAGGACGGCGGCCTGTTCGGGCAGCATCTCGGCGGGGCTCAGGACGAGCGTGTCGTGGGGCCGGTGCACGGTGTCGCGCCAGCTCTCGTCGCTGACGAGGAACAGCCCGGCGCTCTCGGCGGCCTCGCACGCCTCGCGCAGGGTCTCGGGCGGCGGCACGGTCGCGGTCGGGTCGTCGGCCACCGACAGCAGCAGCACCCGGGGGTCCCCGCCCTCGGCGCGCACCCGCCGGACGGTCTCCAGCAGGGCGTAGGGATCCGGTACGCCGCCGCACTCGGCCGGGGTCGGCACGTGGTAGGCCCGCCGCCCCAGCAGCCGGACCTGCGGGGTCCACCAGGCCGGGCAGGGCCGGGGCAGCAGCACGTCGCCCCCGTACGCCCCGAGCAGCGCCAGGAGCAGACCGGGGGCGCCGGGCCCGGCGGCCACGCGGTCCGGGGTGGTGGCGAGCCCGCGCCGGCCCCAGTAGCGGCAGGCGGCCTGGCGCAGCGCCTCGTCGCCGCCCGGGGGCTGGGGTGCGGGGTGGGCGGCGGCCTCGCCGAGGACGGCCACCAGCTCGGGGAGGACGGGCAGGCCGGGCTGGAGCGCGGGCGGGCCGTAGCGGACCGGGCCGCGGCCCTCCGCCACCGTGCGCTGCATCCCCGCCACCGGACTCCCGCCTTCCGTGCCTCTCGCACCTCTCGTGCCACCGCACTCCGCCGACGGTGACCTTTATACGATTATTTACCCCGGTATGCGCGCTGTCGGGGCCGATCGCCCGGCGGCGGCCCGGCCGCCTGCCCGGCTCGGTCCATATACTGAAACGCAGATCTCATATCGCGAACACGTCCCGTACGGTGGTGCCCACGCTTCGACGAGGAGGGGTACGGCCATGGACGCCGCCAGGGAAACCGCCGTCTACACGCACGGACACCATGAATCGGTCCTGCGCTCGCACCGCTGGCGCACCGCGGAGAACTCCGCCGCCTACCTCATCGGGGAACTGCGCCCCGGCATGACCGTGCTGGACGTCGGCTGCGGACCGGGCACGATCACCGCCGACCTGGCGGAACGGGTCGCCCCGGGCGGGCGGGTCACCGCCGTCGACGCCGCCGAGGACGTGCTCGCGGGTGCGGCGGCGTACGCGGAGGAACGCGGGCTGGGCGCCACCGTCACCTTCGCCGTGGCGGACGTGCACGCGCTGGACTTCCCCGACGACTCCTTCGACGTGATCCACGCCCACCAGGTGCTCCAGCACGTCGGGGACCCGGTGGCGGCCCTGCGCGAGATGCGGCGGGTGTGCCGGCCGGGCGGGATCGTGGCCGCCCGCGACGCGGACTACGCGGCGATGACCTGGTACCCGGCCACGCCCGGACTGGACGCGTGGCTGGAGCTGTACCGGCGGGTCGCCCGCGCCAACGGCGGCGAACCGGACGCGGGCCGCCGGCTGCGGGCCTGGGCCCTGCGGGCCGGCTTCACGGACGTGACCTCCTCGGCCACGGCCTGGTGCTTCACCGGCCCGGAGCAGACCGCGTGGTGGTCCGGCCTGTGGGCGGACCGTACGACCGCCTCCGCCTACGCCGCCCTCGCCGTCAGCGGGGGCCACGCGACGACCGAGGACCTGGAGGCGGCCGCGAACGCCTGGCGCACCTGGGCCGCCGCCCCGGACGCCTGGTTCTCGGTCCTGAACCCCGAAATCCTCTGCCGCGCCTGACGCCGGGGCCCCATCGGCGGGCCCGTCAGCCCTCCGGCCGCATGCGGAAGTCGTACCGGGGCGGCAGGGGGCGGTCCGTCAGGGCCGACCAGACCTCCGTCAGGGTTTCCTCGCCCTCCCGCAGGTCCGGGAGTTCCAGGCCGTCCTCGAACACCCGGCGGGCCGCCGCCACATGGCCCTCCGCCGCCAGCAGCCGGGCCCCGAGCAGCCGGAAGCGGCCCTGCTCGCGCTGGGCGGGCCGGAGCCGGTCCCAGACCGCGCGGGCCTGGGCCAGCCGGCCCGCGGTGAGCAGGGCCTCCAGCACCTCCCGCCCGAGGGCCGACTCCGCGGCCGCCCACGGCTCCCCCTCGTCCCGGCTCTCCGCGGCCAGGTCCTCGAAGGCCGCCGCATACCGGTCGGCCGCCCGCTCCGTGTCCCCGGCCAGGGTGTCCGCCACCGCCAGGCACCTCAGCAGCGGCCACCGGGAGGGCGCCAGGGCCAGCCCGCGCTCCCAGCTGCGTACCGCCTGGGCCACATCACCCGCGTGCCACTGGGCCACGCCGAGGTGGAACTCGGTCCGCGGGTCCGCCGGGGCCGTCTCCAGCATGTCCCGCCAGTGCGGGGCGACCAGGCTCGGACCCGGCGGTTCCGGCCGGGCCGGGGCGGGCAGGGCGCCGCTGCGCCACAGCTCCCGCCACGGCTCCTGCTCCGCGCCGAGCGTGGACTCCTCGAAGGGGGTACCGGGCAGCTCGTGGCCCCCGCACAGCACCTCCAGCGCGCCCCAGCCCGAGCCGGTGGCCAGCCGCTCCCCCGGTGCGGTGTCGGCCCGGCCGCGCCACGCCTTGTACGCCTCGTCCAGCCTCTCCCGCGGCAGCGCCGCGTCGAGCGCGGACCGCGCCGCGCTGCGGGCCTCGGCCCAGTCGGCGCCGTGCGTCCGGGCGGGGTCCGCCGCGAGCGGGCCGTACGCCTCCAGCCACGCGAACTCCCCGCCCGCGTCCAGCCGTACGTGCTCCAGCTGGGTCCGGGCCAGGCCCGCCTGGATCTCCGCGTACCCGCCGGTGCCCGGCTCGGTCAGCCACTCCTGCCAGCGGCGGCCCCCGGCCCCGGATCCCCAGGCGAACAGCTTGCGCCCGCGCAGGGCGTCCGTGGAGGTCTGCACGAGGCCGTGCCCCGAGGCGTCGAGCGAGGCGATCCAGGGCCGGGCCCCGTCCTGTACCTCGTAGAAGAAGTCGGCCGGGTGCTCGCCGCGCAGCGGGTACGTGCGGTCCGCGCCCTCCCATTCCGGTACGGGGACCCGCCGCAGGGAGCGCTCGTAGCCGAAGTGCCAGGCGGCTTCGGCGGGGGCGATGACCCGGGTGCCCGCGTCCTCCGGAACGGCGGTGTTCGACCACCAGTACACCGGCGCGGGCCGCTCGTGCGGATTGCGCACCCGGACCCCGACCAGCAGGAACTCCGAGTCCTCCGGGAGCCACAGGTCCACCTGGAAGGGCAGGTCCCGCAGCCGCTCCCACTCCCACAGCCGGACCATCACCCCGCCGTCCGGGGCCGGAACCAGCGCGGCGTGCAGGGGCGCGCAGGAGAGGGCCGTATGGCCGGTGGCTCCGGTGTTCCACTCGATGCCGCCGGAGAACCAGGCGCCGTTGAGCGCGAAGTTGGCGGGCTGGAACACCGGATTGCTGTACAGCAGTTCACGCCCGCTGGGCAGGTGCGTGAGCGAGTGGACGCGCCCGCCCAGCCCCGGGAGCACGGTGGCCCGCAGGTGCGCGTTCTCGATGACGATCGCCTCGAACTCCCGCTCCGCGCGCTCCCGCCCGTACCCGTCGCGGATCCGGACGGGCAGCAGCGAGCGCAGCGGCTCCCAGCCGATCTGGCGGGCCATGTCGCGGGGCAGTCCGGCGCGCGCCCGCTCGTCCAGGGCGTGCACGCCGTCGGGCGCGCGCAGGGCGGGCAGCGGGTTGTCGGAGCCCAAGAGGGCGGCGGGAAGGGTCAGTACGGCGCGGCGGACGGTGGTGGCCATGGGGAAATGGAACACGCCACGGCGGCCGGTGCACAGGGGTTCCGCCGAGGACCACCGGTCAGGATTACGCAAAGGCCCCCACGACCAGGTCCGCGAGCAGCGTGCCCGCACGCCCGTCCGGATCCAGGTCCGGGTCGTAGATGGTGACGTTGAGCCCGACGCAGCGCGGGGAGCCCACCAGGGTCGCGAGCAGGGCGGCGACCTCCTCCGGGCGCAGCCCGCCCGGGTCGGGGCTGTCCACGGCGGGCATCACCTCGGGATCGAGCACGTCCGCGTCCAGGTGCACCCAGAACCCTGCGGTGACGGGCGGGTGCAGCCCGTCCAGCGCGGTACGGGCCACGGCGGCGGCGCCCCGGCGGCGGATCTCGCCGACGGTCGCGGTGAAGATGCCGGTCTCGGCCAGTTCGGCCAGGTCGGGATCGCCGTCGCGCAGGCCGAAGAGGCGGATGTCCTCGTCCCGCAGGTAGGGGGCGAGGTCTTCCAGGTCGGTCAGGGACGCCTGGCCGCGGCCGGTGGCCAGGGCCAGTTCCTCGCCGCCCGCCGCACCGATGGGGCCGTTGGTACCGGTGTTGCCGGGGTGGCGGAAGTCGGCGGAGCCGTCGACGGCGGCGAGTCCGTAGCGGCCGATCCGGCGCATGGCGAGCGAGGCGCCGAGCTGGATGGAGCAGTCGCCGCCGAGGACCACGGGGAACTCCCCGGCCCGCAGATGCCCCTCGATCCGGTCGGCGAGGGCGACGGTGTACGCGGCGAGGGCGTCGGCGTTGAAGACGCCGTCCCCCTCCTCCCAGTCCCCGCGGTCGTAACGGGGCGGTACGACGACCCCGCCCTCGCGCGCTCCGAGCCGGCTCAGCAGATCCCGTTCGCGCAGGGCGCCCGCGAGCTTGTAGACGCCGGGGACGGTGCCGGGGGCGGGCGGCCGCAGTCCCAGGTTGGAGGGGGCATCGAGCAGTACGAGGGTGCGCATGCCCTCATCCTGGGCGATCCGGCCCCTCGGGCACAGCCCTTTCGCCGGGCGCGGCCGTCTCGGCGGGTACGGCCGTCCCGGCGCGCGCGGCCGTCTCGCCGGGCGCGGCCATCTCGCCGGGCGCGGCCATCTCGGCGGTCACCGCCCAGCGCTCGTGGTCCCGCCAGGCCCCGTCCACGTGGAGGAAGTCCGGGGAGAGCCCTTCCAGCCGGAAGCCGGCGCGGCGGACCAGGGCGCGGGAGGCGGTGTTGGCGGGCTGGATGTTGGCCTCCAGCCGGTGCAGGCCGAGGCCCGCGCCGGCGGGCGCGAAGGCGTGCGCGCGGACCAGGCCGAGCGCTTCGCCGAGCAGTCCGCGCCCGGCGGCGTGGGCGAAGGCCCCGTAGCCGAGGGCACCGCAGCGGAAGGCGCCGTGCACGATGTTGTTGACGTTGACGAAACCGGCCAGGGCCCCCGTGGCGAGCTCGCACACGAGGAACCCGGCGCGGCCCGCGTCCCCGGCCAGCCGGGCCGCGTAGGGCTCGTACTCCTCGATGGTGTCGGGCGGGAAGAGCCAGGGGCGGTGCAGCCAGCGGCTCTCGCGCACGCGTGCGGTGAACTCGGGTCCGTCGGCGGCCCGGAAGGGCCGCAGGCCGACGCGGGGGCCCTCGCGGAGGTAGGTCGGTGAGGTCATCGGGCCAGGTTAGGGGCTGTACGCCGGGGAAGGCGGAGCGCGGAGGCAGGCGGGGCGCGGGGTCCCCGGGAGCGCTCTCAGAGTCCCGCGGCATGGTGGGAGCCTTCGGGCGGGGCGGCGGAGGCCCTGAGGGCGAGCAGATAGCCGGCCTGGAAGCGGCTCTCGGCACCCAGTTCGTCCATCAGCTCGGCGATGTGCCGACGGCAGGTCCGCAGGGACATGCCGAGCCTGCGGGCGATCAGCTCGTCCTTGGCCCCGTCGGCGAGGCGGGCGGCGATGGTGCCCTGCAACTGGCTGGACGTGGCCGCCGTGTACGAGGCAGAGAAGGGCTCGGCGAGGCCCCAGGCGTTGGCGAAGACCGAGCAGAGGAAGGCGACGGCGGAGGGCTCGCGCAGCACCACCGCCGCCTCCGGGTTGTCCCAGACGGGCAGGAAGGCGGTGGCGCGGTCGAAGACCAGCATCTTCCCGAAGAGTTCGCCGAGGGTGCGCACCTCGCCCCCGGCGGCGCTGACGGCCAGGACGTACTCCTGGGTGCCGGGGCTGTAGCGGGCCGTGTGCTGGTAGAGGGTGTGCAGGCGCACCCCGCGGCCCAGCATCTCCAGGTCGCGCGGGAGGGCCCGTTCCAGGTAGCCGGGCGGGCGGCCGCCGCCGGGCTGCACGGTGAGGACCTCCTCCGTGCACCGGGCGGCGGTGTCGGAGATGAGGAGCATGACGCGGTCGCGGGACTCGACGACCTCCACCGCGCCGGAGTCGGCGCCGCGCCGCGCGGTCTCCTCGTACAGCGGGATCAGCGCGCCCAGCCGGGACCGGGTGCGCTCCAGGGTCTCCAGGCGGCGGCGCAGCCGGTTCTCCTCGGGGCCGACCAGCTCGGCGGCGGCGGTGTAGGGGCTGACGGCCCGCCACCGGTCGCGGGAGCCGTCGGGGTCGCGGGCCAGCAGCCGCTGGCCCAGCAGTTCCTCGGCGGCCCGTTCGGCCTGCTCGCGGCTGAGGCCGAGCGCGGCGGCCAGGTCGGCGGTCGGCGCGGGGCCGCCCTCCAGCAGCCGGGTCCAGAGCCGCACCGCGACGGGCCCGATGTCCGCCGTCCCCGCCGGATCCGGCTCCGGATCCGAGGGGGCCGACGGGGGCGGTAACGGGCCCGACACCCCCGCGTCCGACCGCATTCCTCCGGTTCTGTCCATTTTTTACGCCCCTCCCTTTCGTGCCACGCACGTTGCTGAGGCCCGCCGGCGCTGGACCCGGACTTCCCCGGCGGGGGATTCTTGAGTCACCGGAAAGAAACACCCGGCGGAATCAGACCGGAATTCACTTTCTCAGGAGTACAGCATGAAGTTCACTCGGTTCCTTTGTGCGGCGGCGCTGGCAGCGGGTATCGCGGGCGGTTTCACCGCCGGGGCGGCATCCGGCGTCGACTCCGGTACCGCTTCCGCACGGGCCACCTCCTCCTGCACCCACAAGCCGGGGGACACCGAGTGGACCAACCCCGCGACCCACTGCCCCCCGTCCGTCTAGAGCCGACCGGGCCCCCCGAGGTTCCGAATCGAGCGAAACTCGCCGGAAGTGCCCGATGCCGAAACCTTCCACCTCCACCGGGGGAGCCTGTCTTCCCTGGTGGCAGGCCCTCTCCCTGCTCTGCGCCGGAGGCTGCGCCCTCCTGCTGGTCCGGCGGATCACCGCCCCTCCCCCCTCCGGGGCGGCCCGCCGCGACCGCGGCCCTCACCCCCTCCGGAACGACGCGGCCACCCACCTCACCACCTCGTGGTGACGGGATCCGCCCCCGCGCCCCGATAAGCGGGGCCCCCTTTCCCGCGGCAGCGGTGCGGTTTCCCGCCGGATACGGCCGGACGAGTTCGGCCTAAAACAATCCCGCTACGGCGAAACCAGGAATTCCACCACGCTCCGCCGCGCCCTGCCCTGCTCTGCCGCACTCCGCGGCGCATTCACTCACCGCGCATTCACCTGCGGCGGCCTCCCTGGCTGCCGCACGCCCGAAAAATCGTCCCAAAGGAGCAGAACCATGCGTTTCCACCGCAAGCGTGCCGCGCTCATGCTCGTCAGCTCGGTCGCCGCCGCCGGCGTCCTCATCCCCTCGACGGCCGCCTTCGCCGCCGACGCCCCCGCCCAGCACCGCCCCGCCGCCGTCCAGGGCGCCGTCCCGGGTGAGACGGGCGCCCTCGCGGGCAAGGTGGACGTCGCCTCCGCCGTCCTCGACATCACCAAGAAGATCATGGACATCGTCACCGATGCCATCGAGCGCAAGCAGAACCGGTCCGGCTATGTGAAGTCCCTGATGGAGGGCGCCTTCTACCAGACCGGCCAGCGCTACAACGTGATGGTCATCAACAACTCCAACAAGTACACCCCCAAGCTGCGCGGCGTCGTCTACGACGCCAAGGTCAGCGGCATCCACGGCACCTACCGGGTCCTCGTCTTCGAGTCGGGCGAGTTCACCAACCACGGCGACGGCGGCTGGATCAACTGGGCGTTCCGCGGCTGGTTCGACCGCGACGGCGGCCACGTGAAGTTCCGCCGCTCCTGGTGAACCGGCGGCCGGGCCCGCACCGGCCCGGCTCACGCCCCGGCTCCCCCTCGTCCCGCCCGTCCCCTCCGAACAGGACCTCACCATGCGTCGCAGCACCTCCCTCGCCACGATCGCCCTGACCGCCCTCACCCTCACCGGCGCCGCCGCCCTCCCGGCCCAGGCCGCCGAACGGCCCAGCGCCCCCGCGGCCTCCGCCCCCGCCACCTCCGGCGTCGCCGCGGACGCGGCGGAGGCCGCCCCGCAGGCGGCGCCCCAGGCCGGGGCCGAGGCCGCGTCCGGCAAGAGCGTCACCGTCACCGTCTCCATGGACCACCTGGGCCGCGGCAAGGCCGTGGCCGACGCCCTGCGCGGCATCAAGACCGACAACCGCGGGGGCTTCGTCCAGGAAGCGGTGGACAAGGCGTTCAAGGCCGCGGGCAGCCGGCACAACGTCATGCTGTTCAACCTGAGCCACAACTACAACGACAAGTTCCGCGGCACCAAGGTCTACGCGAACGTCCAGTGGGGCAACATCCACTACGGCCTGTGGATCTTCGAGTCCGGCGAGTTCACCAACCAGGGCGACGGCGGCTGGATCAACTGGGGCTTCGTCGGCTGGTACGAGCGCAACGGCGGCCACGTGAAGTTCAACCGCTCCTGGTAGGCGGACCCCACCAGGCCCACCGGCGGCCCCCTTCCCTCCCCCGCGCGGGGACGGCGGAGGGGGCCGCCGGGCGCG
>NZ_JBEYVX010000053.1:0-40793 GCF_040644195.1 Streptomyces sp. NPDC047014
AGGCGCAGGTGCAGGGCGTCGAGGAGGACCTGGGCTATCGCCTGCCGGAGGCGTACCGCTCCTTCCTCAAGGCGGCCGGCGGCTGCGCGCCGATGCCGCGGTGCGCCGGGGCGAGAGGGGGAACTCGTATGACCACACCCGAGGAGGACGCGCCCGCGTCCCTGCGGGGCGCCGGACCCATGGGACGTCCCGGCTCCCTCGGCCGGGACGCGGTGCTCGCGATCGGGCTGATCGGCACCGGCATAGGCGGCGTGGCCGCCTTCCTGAAGGCGGTCCCGGAGGGCGGGCTCCAGCTCCCGGTGGCCCCGGTCGCCGCCCTGGCCGTCCTGCTGCTGGGGATCCTCCTGGCCAAGTGGGGCTTCGCCCCCGTACGGCGCCGGGTCCGTATCCCGCGGCCCGCCCGGTACGCGGCACCGCCCGCGGAGCTGCCCGAGGTCGGCAGCGAGGCCCTCGACCACGCCGCGGTGGACGCGGACGGGTTCGAGCACACGGTGGCGGCGCTGTGCGCGCGGGACGGCTGTGGCGCGGTGGAGGTGGTCGGCGGCGCCGGCGACCTGGGCGCGGACGTCCTCGCGACGACGGCGGACGGGCGGCGCGTGGTGATCCAGTGCAAGCACTACGCCGAGGACAACCGGGTCGGCTCGCAGGACCTCCAGCGCTTCGGCGGGACCTGCTTCGTGGTCCACGAGGCCGATGTCGCCGTGGTCGTCACGACCAGCTCGTTCACCCAGCCCGCCGCGGAGTACGCCGAGACCTGCGGGATCATCTGCGTCGACGGCGAGGCCCTGGCCGCGTGGACCGAGCAGCAGGCGCCCGCCCCGTGGGAGTCGGGGGGCGGCGTGTCCGCGTCCGCCCCGTCGGCTTCCGCTTCCCTGTCCGCCCGAGGAGAATTGTCATGACCACCACCGACATCGACACCGAGACCGGTACCGGCCCCGCCGAGACCGGGACCGGCATCGCCGCGCTCACGGCCGACCGGGCCGAGGAGCGCATCCGGCGCATCCGGCGCCGCCTGGAACGCCTCATCGGCATCGCCGCGACCGAGGGGAACTCCGTACGCCCGCTGCGCAACGGCGACGAGATCTTCGCCGCGATGCTCGACGCGGTCTCCTCGGCCCAGCACACCGTCGACATGATGACCTTCGTCTACTGGAAGGGCGAGATCGCCCGGAAGTTCGCGGAGGCGCTGGCCGAGCGGGCCCTCAACGGGGTGCGGGTGCGGCTGCTGCTGGACGGCTTCGGCAGCCGGCTCATCGAGCAGGACCTGCTGGACCGGATGAGCGAGGCGGGGGTGGAGGTGGCCTGGTTCCGCAAGCCGGTCCTGGTCTCCCCGCTCAAGCAGAACCACCGCTGCCACCGCAAGGTCCTCGTGATCGACGAGCGGACCGCCTTCACCGGCGGCGTCGGCATAGCCGAGGAGTGGTGCGGCGACGCCCGCAATCCGCACGAGTGGCGCGACACCCACGCCGAGGTGCGCGGGCCGGCCGTCGACGGGATCGCCGCGGCCTTCGCGCAGAACTGGGCGGAGTGCCACCCCGAGCTCTTCGACGACCGGGACCGCTTCATCAGCCACGAGCCGGCCGGCTCCGCCGTCGTCCAGGTGGTGCGCGGCTCGGCCGCCTTCGGCTGGCAGGACATGCAGACGCTGATGCGGGTGGTCCTGGAGTCGGCGGAGGAGCGGGTCCGTCTGGCGACCGCCTACTTCGCCCCCGACGACTACTTCGTCGAGCTGCTGTCGGCCACCGCCCGCCGGGGCGTCACCGTGGAGATCCTGCTGCCCGGCCCGCACACCGACAAGCGGGTGTGCCAGCTGGCCGGGCAGCACCACTACGAAGCGCTCACCGAGGCCGGGGTGCGCATCCACGAGTACCAGCCGACGATGATGCACGCCAAGATCATGACGATGGACGGGGTGGTCTCCCTCATCGGCTCCTCGAACTTCAACCGCCGCTCCCTGGACCACGACGAGGAGGTCATGCTCGCCGTGATGGACCCGGCCGTCACCCGCACCCTGGACGCGCACTACGACGAGGACCTCGGGAAGAGCGCCCGGATCGCCCCGGCCCGCTGGCGCCGCCGCTCGGCCCTCCAGCGCGCCCGCGAGCTCTCGGTCCGCCCGCTGCGCCGCTTCCTCTGAGCCCTCAGCCCCGCCGCCCGGGCGCCGCCGCGAGCGCGACAAGCGCTCCGGCGGCGACCCCGGCCGCGAGGAACCCGCCCCGGGAGTCCCAGGACAGCACGGACCACCGCGACCGGGCGGACAGCGCGGAGCCGAGACTCAGCCAGGACCCGGCCGAGAGCGCGGAGAGCGAGGACCCGATCGACGCCACGGACAACGCGCTCCCCACGGACCCCACGGACAGCACCGACCCCACGGACCCGACCGACAACACGGAACCCACCGACCCGATGGACAGCACGGAGTCCTGGGACCACAGGGACAGCGCGGATTTCCCGCAGGCGTTTCCGGTGCGCTCGGTCATGGCCCGATCGTACGACGCCCCGCTATTCGGGGCGCTTGAAGCGGTGGGCCGACCAGAGGAGGGCCAGGGTGCCGATGGTCAGGAGGGCGGCGGCTTCCAGGGCCAGTGGGGGGCGGGTGCCGAACCATTCGATGCCGGCCGCCGTCGCCTGGTCGGGCAGGCGGAGGGTGATGGAGCGGCGGAGCAGGTCCACGCCGTAGGCGATCGGGTTCACGGCGGCCAGTGAACGGGCCCAGCCCGGCAGGCTCTCCAGCGGGAAGAAGCCGCCGGAGAGGAACAGCAGCGGCATCATCACCACGCCCAGCAGGATGTGGAAGACCTCCGGCCGCTGGAGGGTCACCGCGAGGGCCAGGGACAGGGCGGTGATGGTGAAGGAGGCGAGGATCATGCCGCCCAGGAGCAGCGCCAGCAGCAGCGGGTCGTAGGGCAGGCCGACCGTGCCGGCCAGGGCGAGCAGGACGGCGCCCTGCACCGCGGCGACGGTCGTGCCTCCGGCGCAGCTGCCGAGCAGCAGGGTGGTGCGGCTGACCGGGGCCATCAGCAGTTCGCGCAGGTAGCCGCTCTGCCGGTCGGTGATCAGGCGGATGCCGACCATGATGGCCGGGGTCTGGACCGTCATCATCAGCATGCCGGGGAACAGATAGGTCTGGTAGCCGACGCCCAGGGTGGAGGTCGGGATCAGCGCGGCCAGACCGCCGCCGAGGATGAACAGGTACAGCACCGGCTGGAGCAGCATCAGCGCCGTGTGGGCGGGCTGCGAGGACAGCCGCAGCAGGTCGCGGTGGACCAGGGCGTGCACGGCGCGCAGTTCACGGCGCGTACGGCTGGGCGCGCGCCCGGCGGTGTCCGCGTCCGCCGGGGTGTCCGCGACCCGGATCGCGGGGGCGGTCACGCTCCCCTCCCGGTGTCCGCCGCGGGCCGGGCGGTGGTGATGCTGCGGCCGGTGTGGTGGAAGAAGACGTCGTCGAGGGTGGGCGGGGTCGCGGACGCGGCCCGTACGGGAATGCCGTGGGCCTCCAGCGCGGCGCACAGCCGCGGGATCCAGGAGCTGCCGTCGGGAACGCGCAGGCAGAGCCCGTCGGGGTCCTCGGTGAGGGTGGACTCCGGCGGGGCGGTGGCGCGTACGACGTCACGAGCCCGGGTGTCGTCACCGGTGCGCAGCACCACCCGGTCGTCGCCGATCGCGGCCTTGAGGGCGTGCGGCGTGCCCTGGGCGACCAGCCGGCCGGCGTCGATGATGGCGAGGCGGTCGCAGTGCTCCGCCTCCTCCAGGTAGTGGGTGGTGACGAAGAGGGTGGTGCCGTGCCGGTCGCGCAGGGCGCGCAGATGGTCCCAGACCTGGGCGCGGGCGTGCGGGTCGAGCCCGGTGGTGGGCTCGTCGAGGAAGAGGATCCGGGGCTCGTGGAGCAGTCCGCGGGCCAGTTCCAGGCGCCGCCGCATACCGCCCGACAGGGTGCGGACCGGGGAGCGCCGCCGGTCCGCGAGGTCCACGGCTTCGAGGGTCTCGGTGACGCGGCGGCGGGCGTGGCGGCGGCCCATCCCGTACAGGCGGGTGTGGATGTACAGGTTCTGCTCGGCCGTCAGGTCCGGGTCCAGGGCGCTGTGCTGGAAGAGCATGCCGACCTGCCCGCGCACCCGGTCCGGCTCCTCCACCACCTCGGCGCCCGCGACGACGGCCCGGCCCGCGGTGGGGCGGGCCAGGGCGCACAGCATGGCGATGGTGGTGGACTTGCCGGCGCCGTTCGGCCCGAGGAAGGCGAAGGTCTCGCCCTGCTGGACGTCCAGGTCCAGGCCGCGCACGGCGTGGACGGTGCTGCCGTCCGGGCCGGGGTAGCTCTTGACCAGGCCGCGGGTGCTGATGGCGTACGCCGGTCCGGGCGCGGCCGGGGTGGCGTCCGCGGGCGCGGGCTCGGGGGCGGCGGTCAGGAGCAGGGCCTGGGCGGAGGCGTCGTCACCGGCGGGTGGCTGCATGGGCGGTCCTCGTCTGCGGGATGTGGTCTGCGGACTCGGGGCGGGGCGGGTGGGTTGGAGGCGGGGTGGGGTGGAGGCGGAACCGGAGGCCGAAATGGTGCTCCGGCCGGTGGCTGCTGCGGGGCAGCCACCGGCCGGAGGTCGTAGGGCCCTCCCGGTGCCGGGTCCGGCCGGGTGCCGGAGGGGAGCACGGGGCGTTCCCCGGCTACGGCGTCCGGTGCCCGGCGGCCGGTCGGCGGGATTCCCGCCGGCCGGTCGGCCGGCCCGGACCCGGACCGGGAGGGCTCAGCGTCTGGGTCAGGCGCAGCTGATGCCCACACAGACGGTGTTGAGGAGCGTCAGCAGGCCGACGCACTCACAGGTGGCCGCGAACGGGGCGTCGACGCCGACCGGGTCGGTCTCCGGAAGGGCGTGCAGGTGAGCCAGCAGTTCGAGGTCGCGGTTCTCCATGACTTTCTCCTTCTCTGTGACGGGCGGCAGGGTCCCTGCCGCTCAAACCGGCTGCCGGATCAGATCATCCAGCGCCGGGGTCCTGTGTGGCGGATCCGCAGGAGGAACGCCAGGATTCCCGCGGATCCGTCGCTCCAGCTCGTCGAGACGTCCCCGTACTCGTTGGGGAAGACGACGTGGGCGGAGCGGTGGGCCCGTTCTGCGACGAGGAGACGGGCCAGGTCTTCGGCCATGGCGCGGTAGGACGGATCCCCCGTGGCGTCGGCCATGTCGAGCAGGAAGTCGCCGTTCCCCGCGAGCCCGTGGCACTGGGTCAGGGCCGCGCGGGAGGCGCGTTCGGCCACGGCGTGGGTGGCGCGGCGGGCGAGGTCGCCGAAGCGGTCGTCGCCGGTGGCCTGCCAGAGCCGGACGAGGAAGGTGCCGATGCCGGCCGAGCCGTGGCACCAGTACGGGGCGGTCGGCGGGTCCGTCGCCTGGGCCGGCCAGTGGGCCGCCTCTCCGACGGCCACGGCGTGCGCCACCAGTTGCTCGCCGGCCTCCACCGCGAGCGCGGTGTACTCAGGCCGGTCGGTGACGGTCGCGGCGGCGAGGAGGAAGCAGGCGATGCCGGCGGTGCCGTGGGCGAAGCCCAGGTAACGTTTGCCCGCCTCCTCGGAGACGGCCTCGGCGGGCACCGGCCAGCTCACACCCGGCGGTTCGCGTCGCGCGGCCTCGGCCAGCCGGTCGGCGGCGTCCGCGACGCGCTCGGCCAGGCGCGGATCCTTCGTACGGTGCCACAGGTGGGCGGCGGCGAGGCCGCTGCCCGCGGAGCCGTGCGTGATGTCGTGGTTCGGTGTCCGCTGCTGCGGGGCGAGGGCCAGGGCCAGCGCGTGGTCGGTCAGGGCGCGGTCCCCGACGGCACGTCCGGCGTCGTACAGGGCCCAGGCGGTGCCGCGGCCGCCGAAGTGCAGGCCGGGGCGTACGGATTCGAGGTCGGTGCGGGCCGCGATCCAGTGGCCCGCGCCGGCTATCCGCTCGGGCAGCCGCGGGTCGCCGGTGAGCTCGAAGTACTGGGTCAGGACGGCCAGGACACCGGCCGCGCCCTGCTGGACGGTACAGGGATCGGTCTCCCCCGCCATGGTGGAGACGGGCCACAGCCGCTTGTCGTCGTCCGGGGTCATCGTGTCGACGAGGTGGTCGACGATGCCCGCCACGGTGGTGTCCGTCATCGCGGGGCCGGAGCCGGACCCGGAGCCGGTGCGCGGCGTGGGGACGGTGCGGCTCTGCGGGGGCTCCTCGGGCGGCCGGCGCAGTGCCACGGCCGCCATCGCCGGATCCCAGCGCGCGCCGGGCTCGTCCCGCATCAGCCCGAGGATCGTCTCGCGTACTCCGCCGGGCAGGCCGAGGGTGGCGTCGCAGGCGGCCAGCCACTCCGCGAGGCGCTGCTCGGCGGGGGTGGTGGCGGGCTCCTCGGGCAGCAGGTTGGGGACCTTGCCCGCGAGGACGAAGCAGACGGTGGCGCCGAGGCTGTAGTAGTCGGCCGTCGGTGAGACGGGGGCGTCCCGCAGCCGTTCGGGGGCGCTGAAACCGGGGGTTCCGACCGTGGTCGGGAGGGCGGTGTCGTCCTTGAGGACGGCGAGTTCCAGGTCGATGAGGCGGAGTTCGCCGTCCGGCCGGACCATGATGTTGCCGGGGGTGAAGTCCCGTAGGACACAGCCGTGGGCGTGGGCGGCGGCCATGAGGTCGACCAGCCGGCCGGCCTGCGCCAGGGCGTCCTTACGGTACTGCTCGCTGCCGGCGTCACGGAAGTGCTCGGCGACCCAGTTGCGCAAGGGGATGCCCGGTATCTCCTCCTGCGCCAGGAAGAGGTGTCCGGCGTGCTCGAACATCGCCAGGGGCTCCGGTGCCAGGCCGGTGCCGCGCAGCTTTTCCAGGGTCCGGGCCTCGGCCCGCAGCCAGTCGCGTACGTCGCAGCCCGAGGCATCCGCCTCCACGTGCGGCCGGGTCTCCTTGATGACGACGGGGGCACCGGTGGTGACGTCCGTCCCCCGGTAGACGCCGCCCTTGTTGGTGTGGCGGATGGCCTCGCGGACGGAGAACCGGCCGCCGAGCAGCACGGGCCCGCTCGGCGCCTTTCTGTCGGGCGGCGGGGCGGCGGCGGGGGCGGGGGCGGGGAAGGGACTGACCGCCCAGGAGGGCTGGGTGTACTGGCCGGTGCGCTTGTCCTCGACCGGATTGCCGTCGGGGTCCTCGATGAACCAGATCAGCAGGCCGTCGGCCGAGAGCCGCCGCCGGCCGACGAAGGCGCCGTAGCGGTAGTGCACCAGGCTCTTCACGGCGTAGGGCTGGTCGGAGAGGATCCGGGGGCCGGCGAGGCCGGTCGTGGCCTGGTGCAGTGCCAGGGCTATGCGGGCCGCGTCGGCGTCGGATCTCGGGTACACGGTGAGAAACTTGCCGGAGCTTCCCCGAGGCGTGGCGCGGGAGTTGAGCGCGCCGACCTGCTCCAGGGAGCGGGCGAACTTGAACGCGGACTCCTCGCGCAGCAGTACCTCCAGGGATCTGCCGAGCACGGCGGCCGCGGAGGCGGAGGTCGCCGACACATGCAGCTTCCATCCCTGTTCGCGCCGTACGGCGGTCACGGGGGTGAGGCGGCACCACATCTCGTCCGCGTCGGTGGTCCAGCGCGGGCCCGTACCGGAGGCTTCCAGCGCCCGGCGGAGCAGCTCTTCGAGGTCGACTTCGGTTGCGTGGCTCGTCATGCCTGTCCCTCTCAACGGCGAGGACCGCTGGTTGGAATATGCCTTCGGTAATGAGAAACGTATCGGCCGTTCCGGGCGTACGGCACTGGGTGGTGGACAGCGCACGGTGTCATTGCGCCGCCGGATGGTGTCAACCGGCGCAGAAAGGAAGCACTCAGGAGTGCGCCGGACGGAAAGGGCTTTGCCTGCCTGCTCGGTGGGCGTTTCCGGAGGGGCTTGTCCGGGGAGCGGGAGCTACCCGGCCGACCCCTTTACGGGCCCGGGAATTCCATGGTTCTCGTAAATGAGGAGCTGGCAGAACTGTCGCCGGAATTACGGCCGGACTTCGCCCGGAATTCATCGGGAGGTGCACTTCGGGTACGGGCTGCGGTCACGGCCGAGATTTTCGGGCTGCGCTTCCGCCCTAAAGCTTTGCCGCTCCTCGGCCTGCCGTAAAGAGCCTTATTCCGCCGTGGGAGCGACCAGCGCGACAAGGCGGCGCAGTGGAGCGGAAAGGCGCGCGCCGTCGGCGTGAGCTGCGTGCATCATGAAAATTTAACAGTCAACGAATGGCCCGCACCTGTCCAGTATTTGGCCGAAAACGATGAGCGCAGTTCTCGGCGGGCCGGTGGGGGAATTCACGACCCGTGGGGTCGCCGATACGACTGGGGTAAGCGGTGCCTCTTTCGCCGGGCGGGGCCGGGGAGTTCGGGTCACGGGAGTCCGGCGCAATGCGCTACGGAGTTCCGGGCCCGCCCGGTCGCCCGCCGGCAGGGCATCGCCCGGCGCGGGGAGGGCGCTCTCGGGGGCGTGCGGGCGGGCCGGGAGCCGGAGCGCGGATTTCAGTGGGCCCGTGGGAGTGGTGGGCCGGTGGAGGCGTGCGGGAATGACGGCCTTCCGGCGTAATACATGGCGCTCCCCCATCGCCTTGCCGGAATCGGCGCGGCCCACCGCCTAGCTTGTGAGCGGATCAGCGGGTGCGCGTCCGGGCGGGACCGCCGCCGTCCGCCCGGCCCAGCGGGTCAGTAGCGCCTCGCGTCCCCGTCCCCAACTTCTTCCCCACCCCCATCGACATCGGCGGCCGTCGACCATCGGAGCTCACTCATGAATGCCATCGGCAAGGCGAACGACATGCCCCGGCGTCAGTTCGTGGCGCTCTCCGGCGCCCTCGGCGCGGGAGCGCTGCTGGCCGGCGCGGCCGGCAGCGCCTCCGCGGCGGCCTGTCCGCCCCCCGGCGGGGGAGCCGCGCCCTGTCCCTGCCCCACGGAGCCGAACCCTCCGGGCGGCGGGCAGAACGCCTGCCCGCCCTCCCACATGCAGGGGCTCTGCGGGAGCCCCACCGACACCGACCCGCTGTGGCAGGACGTCCAGTACTGCACGCAGGGCATCGTCCCGCCGAGCGGGCAGCGGCCGAACTGCCTCAAGACGACCGCGAACTACGTGGTGCTGCACGGCCGGCCCGAGACCACGCACAACTACCTGCTCGTGCCGAGCTGCCGGATCACGGGCATCGAGTGCCCCTTCCTCGTGACGTCGAACGTCGCGAACTACTGGCACGAGGCGTGGGAGAACGCGCGCAGCGGCGGTGACGTGCCCGTGCAGTACCCGAACATCGGGCTGGGCATCAACTCGCAGTCCGCCCGTCGCCTCAACCAGCTGCACATCCACATGGCGGGCGTACGGGACAGCACCCAGCGGCGGCTGCAGGACCTGGAGGCGAACGGGCGCGTCGCCCCGCAGCCCGCGCTGTGGGGCGACGCCCACTACCA
Source organism: Streptomyces sp. NPDC047014 (assembly GCF_040644195.1). NCBI lineage: Bacteria > Bacillati > Actinomycetota > Actinomycetes > Kitasatosporales > Streptomycetaceae > Streptomyces > Streptomyces sp. NPDC047014. The sequence goes on from NZ_JBEYVX010000053.1 coordinate 9,388, forward strand.
GGCGGCGGTGACGGGGGCGGACGGCTCGGGCGACCGGACGTACCGGATCCTCCGGCTCGACACGCTCACGCAGAACCTCTTCGAGCTGCTGAACGTGCACGTGGTGCGGCGCTTCGGCCTCGACATGGCGGGCCAGACCCTCATCGTCGTCCCGAAGCTCCCGGCGACCGGGCCGACCCGGACCTTCTACGTGCTCAACAGCGACTCCTCCCTCCACGACGGCACGAACACCTGCGACCACCTGCTGGTGTACGCGTAGGACTCCCGCACACTCCGGGCGGGGCGGGACGGGCGGGCGCGGCAGTCGGTCGGGGCGGGCGTCGCTCCCATGGCCGAAGCCTGTACGGCATCCGCCCCGCTCTGCGGGTTTCCGGCCCCTGTTGCGGTTACCGTGCGGGACATGAACGTCGTACTGGATTCCTGCCCGGAGTGCTCGCGCCTGCTCCGGACACAGCGGGGTGCGCCGCAGTCGGACTACCCCGTCGACCCGGGCGGCGGCCCCCGGCCGGACCTCGTGCTCGCCCGGCATCTGGCCAACCGGCACCCGCACCTGATCCCCGCCTGGGACGCCGGCTGCGACCGCTGCGCCGAGCTCGCCGCCACGCTGCGCCGGGCGCAGGAGCAGGGGCTGCTCGGGGCGGGCGCGTACCAGGTCGGGGCCGAGCACCGGGCCCTGCACCTGCTGAGCAGGGCCGAAGACGGCCTCAGGAGCTTCTGAGACCGCCTTCGGCCTGATCCACGTACCGCCTGCCTAACCCCCGGTTCCTCCCGCTCCCGGGTCCTCGCGGTCGCGCTCTTCCGCCGGGGCCCGGGGCGGCTCGTCCTTCGCCGGGCCGATGCGGATCTCGAAGTCGCCCGCGTACTTCTCGTGGCCCGCCACCACGGCGTCCTCCACGGCCTCCTCCGCCAGTTCGACGCGGACGATCAGCGGGTCCTCGCGGAGGTCCCGCAGCAGCGCCCAGCACATGCCGATCATCACCAGCACGAACGGCGCCGCGACGAGGATCGTCAGGTGTTGCAATCCCGCCAGGGCGTCGCCCTTGCCCTGGCCGACGAGCAGCATCACGGCCGCCACTCCCCCGGTCACGACGCCCCAGAACACGACGATGAACCGGGCCGGTTCGAAGGAGCCCTTCTGCGAGAGGGTGCCCATCACGATCGACGCGGCGTCGGCGCCGGAGACGAAGAAGATGCCGACCAGGACCATCACCAGCAGGCTCATCACGCCCGCGATCGGGAACTCCTGGAGCACACCGAAGAGCTGTGCCTCGGGCGTGGTCGCGTCCCCGAGGTGCCCCTGCTCCTTGAGCCGCATGGCCGTGCCGCCGAAGATGGCGAACCAGACCAGGCTGACGGTGCTGGGCACGAGGATGACACCGCCGACGAACTGACGGATCGTACGCCCCCGGCTGATGCGCGCGATGAACATGCCGACGAAGGGGGTCCAGGAGATCCACCAGGCCCAGTAGAAGACCGTCCAGCTGCTCAGCCACTCCGCGACCTCGCCGCCGCCGGTGGACGCCTCCGTACGGCCGACCAGCTGGGGCAGTTCCTCGAAGTAGGCGGCGAGGGAGGTGGGGATCAGGTCGAGCACCAGGATGGTGGGGCCGACGATGAACACGAAGATCGCGAGGACGACCGCCAGCACCATGTTGATGTTGGACAGCCACTGGATGCCCTTCTCCACACCGGAGACGGCGGAGAAGACGAAGCAGACGGTCAGTACGCAGATGATGGTGACGAGCAGTCCCGTCCCGGCCTTGTCCAGCCAGCCCACCTCGTGCATGCCGCTGCCGATCTGGAGCGCGCCGAGGCCCAGGGAGGTAGCGGAGCCGAAGAGGGTGGCGAAGATCGCCAGGATGTCGATCACGCGCCCGGGGGCGCCCTCGGCGCGCTCCTTGCCGAGCAGCGGGACGAAGACGGAGCTGATCGTCTGCCGGCGGCGGCGCCGGAAGGTGCTGTACGCGATGGCCAGTCCGACGACGGCGTAGATGGCCCAGGGGTGCAGGGTCCAGTGGAAGAGGGTGGTGGCGAGCGCCGTCTGCATGGCGGCCGCCGCGTCGGCGGGATCGGTGCCGGGCGGCGGGTTCGTGTAGTGGGCGAGGGGTTCGCTGACGCCGTAGAACATCAGGCCGATGCCCATGCCGGCGCTGAACATCATGGCGACCCAGGAGACGGTGCTGAACTCCGGCTTCTCGTGCTCCTGGCCCAGCTCGATCCGTCCGTAGCGGCTGATGGCGAGCCAGAGCGCGAAGACGACGAAGCCGGAGGCGGCCAGGACGAAGGCCCAGCCGGCGTTGTGCATGAGGCCGTTGAGCAGGGTGTCCGACACGCTCTCCAGCGAACTGGTGGCGGTGACGCCCCAGATCACGAAGCCGAGTGTCAGTACCGCTGTGACACCGAAGACGATCCGGTCGGTGACCGGATCCCGGTCCTCGTGGGGATGGCGGCCGGGCAGGGCCGCCTTCACGGGCAGCCGGAGTGCCTGCCCCCGTTTGCGTTGCTCCTGAGACACGGGCGGCACCTTTCGCGAATCATGGCCCGATACCTACTGGTATGCCGTACCACGACGCGCCGGGCCGCCCCGGTATCAACAGGCTTACGGCGGGCACGCGCTGCGGGGTGCTGGGCCGAACGGGTGTCTGGGGGCGCTTGCGGGTGCCTGGGGGTGCTTGCGAGTGCCTGAGGTTGCCTGCTGGGGGGCGGGAGATGTGGCGGGACATGCGGAGGCCCCCACCGGCCTGGTGTGGCCGATGGGGGCTGCTCACCGCGTCGGGCGCCGTGAGGGCGTCAGCACTCACGCAGCCCCGGGGCGGGGTCGACGGAGGTGTGGACGTCGACGGCGGCGACATTGCCCCACTGGCCGTTGTCCAGCTTGGTCCAGTACCAGACGTTGTTGCCGCCCGCGTGCTGGTCCCCGCGGCCCCAGCACTGGAACCAGCTGGGGCTGGTGTTCAGCGGCCCGCGTACGGCGGAGTTGTAGCGGCGGTGCTCGTAGCCCTTGGCCCCGACCCGGTTGCCGCACCAGAGCTTGCCGTCGGCGCGTACGCCGCATTCGGCGGCGGCTGACGCGCTCTGTCCGGTGGCGGGGGTCGCGACGGCGGGGCCGGTCACGGCGGCCATACCGCCGGCGAGCGTGGCGGCGGCGAGTCCGAGGGCGATCTTCCTGCCTGCGTTCATGCTTCCTCCAAGGGTGCGGATTCTGGTGCTGGTGGTCGGTCTGTGTGGGTGGGGGAGCTGAGTGGACGGGTGGGGGCTCAGGAGCAGGTGCGTACGCCGTCCAGCCAGGCCGGACCCTTGATGTAGATGTTGGTGATCCAGGAGCCGTACTCCGGCAGGTAGGACCAGGCGTCGTTGGTGTAGCCCTCCGCCGTGACCTTCTCGGCGTGCTTCTGGCAGTCGATCCGTACGGTGGTCGGGCCGGGGAAGCGGTGCACCCGGGGGCTGCCCACGGACGGCTCCTCGTGGGTCCACACATCGGTGCCCCACGTACTGAACGTGCCGGGGGTGGCGGCGGGGGCGAGGCGGACCGCGCCCGCGTAGTCCCCGTTCAGCCGGACGTCGCTGACCATGATCCGGGTGCCGGATTCCCGGGCCTCGACCATCTTGCCCGCGCCCAGGTAGATCGCGATGTGGTGGATCGAGCCCCCGGAGCCCCAGGCCAGCAGGTCGCCCGGCAGCAGCGGTCCGGTGCCCTGGGCGGCGGTGAAGCGCTGGCTCACCTGCGGTGCGTGGAACTGGTGGTACGCGTTCCCGGGCAGCGGGTCGCCGCCGAGCGCGCGGGCGTAGGCGTGGCGGACGAGGCCGGAGCAGTCGAAGCCGAGCCGCTCCGGGTCGTGGGCGCTGTCCGGGTCGGTGGGGTCGACCTGACCGTACGTCGGCCCCGGCTGCGGGCCGTGGCCGCCGCCCCAGGTGTACCAGACGCCGATCTGTTCACACGCGGCCCGCACGGCCGCCTCGGCCGCGGCGGAGGCCCCGGGGGCGAGCACCCCGCAGGAGGCGACCGCCCGCGCCGGCGCCGCGGCGGTGGCGGCGGCGGCCGTACCTCCCCATGTGAGCATCAAGGTGAGCACCGCCACCACTGTGGCCACCGATGTCGCTGTCACTGTTCCCGTCGAGCTTCTGCGCTTCGCCATGTCCGTTCCCCCGTTGCTGTTTGCTGCCGTGGCTCGTTGTGTGCTGCCCGGGATGGTGGACGTACCGGATCGCCGCCGTCGTTCGGAGCACGGCCCGGCCCGTCCACCGGGCACTCCGAGCCTGTGGCCCGACACCCCCCGGTGTCGAGGAGACACGGGTCGCCCACCGCAACGGGAAACGGGAAACGCCTGGGAAACCGGGGCTGAGCTGGTGTTTTGGTGGCTCGTCAGCGGCATTGAGGGGGACCGGCGTTGGCCTTGATCGTTCTTCGTGGTCCACTGTCCGGAGCGCGGCGGTACAGGGGGAAGCCGCGGAACAAGGGGGCAGGGGACATGAAGAGAGCGGGAATGCTCGCCATCTGGCTGGCGACGGCACTCCTGGGGCTGATGGTGGCCGTGGTGGCGGGCCCGAAGGCTGGCGAGGCGTGGGAGCGGGAGCAAGAGTTCCGGGCCTCGCCGGTCTGCGCCTCCGTGCCGCTGACGGCGTCGCGCTGCCTGTGGGAGCAGGCGTACACCGTCCGCGAGAGCATGCCGCACGGCGGCGAGCGGCAGAAGGAACCGGCGGCGACACTGCTCCTGCCGGACGGCGCACCGCGGAACGTGACCTTCTTCGACAGCGATCCGGTGCTCTCCCGGATGCGGCCGGGCGACGCGGTGGTCGGCCTGGTCTGGCACGGGGACGTCGTGGAGGTCAGGGACGCGGAGGGACGGCGGCAGGAGACCATGTACGGGCCGGTGGACATGGCGGAGACAGAGCTCGGGGCCGCGCTGACCGGCGGCTCCTTCGGCCTGCTGGCCCTCGTCGGCTCGGTGTGGGCGATCGTCGGGGGACGGGAGCGGCGGCACGAGCGTGCGTCGGCGTGGGTGCGCTGGCACGGTCTTGCCCTGGGCGGCGGCGCGCTCCTGGCGACCTGGGCGCAGCTGGCCAACGGCTGGCCGCTGTGGTCGATCTGGGTGCTCTGGGGCCCGCTCGCGGTGGTCCTCCTCACGACGATGACGATGACGGCCGTCCGGGCGCTGCGCGAGAGCGGGGCGGACACCGCCGCGGCCTCCGCCCTCACCACCGAGCCGCCGGTACTTCCTTCGGCTTCGCCGGACCGTCCGGCGGGTTCCGATTCCGGCGGCCTTCCGCGCGAGTACCGAATGGGAAGGAACCGGAGGAACGGCATGATGATCGCCCTCGTCGTCGAGGCGGTTCTGATGCTGTTCACGGTGTGGACCGAGGACCTCCCGCCTTTCTGGTTCCAACTCGGCCTGACCGTCGTCACGGTGCCGCTGGTCGTCCTCCTTCTCCTTCGCGCGCCCCGGGTCGCGACCCAGGTCGACGCCTCCGGCATCCGCACGCGCGGGGTGCTGCGTACGCGGCGGATGCCCTGGGCGGATGTCGAGGAGTTCACGGTGGATGGCTCATGGGGGTCCGAGGGGGGCGCCATGGCGCGCAGGTTCGTGTACGTCCAGCCGCGGGACGGCCGGCGCAGGCTGCTGCGGTACCTGGAGGACAAGGACTACGACCTCGACGGCGAGATCGCGATCCTCCGCGCGGCCCTGGCCGAGGCCCGGGGGACGGACCGGGTCCACGCCCCGGCCGCCGCCGATCCGGTGGCCTGACGGCGGCGCCCGGCGGCGCGGAAGGGGTTTGCGGGCGATCGGTCGCCCGGGTAGGAAGGCGCCATGAATATCGCCGCATCCTCCACCGACCACCCTCAGGACCCGTCCGAGCCGCGGGCCTTCGTCCGTACGACGTTCGATCTGGGTGATGCGGTGTTGCGCCCGTGGGGGCGGGAGGACGCGGTGTCGGATGCGATGCTGGCCGAGCTCGTCGCGGCTGCGGCGGACCCGCTGATAGCCCTCTGGAACCCGCTCCCGACGAACGACCGCCCCGCCGCCCTGGCCTGGCTGGAGTCCCGGCACGCGGGGTGGGACAGCGGTGCGAACGCCTCGTTCGCCGTACTGGATCCCGCGGACGGGGTCCTGCTCGGCGGCCTGAGCCTGCGGTGGGTCGACCGCGCGGACGGCCTGGCGATGATCGGCTACTGGCTGCTCCCGGCCGCGCGGGGGCGGGGCCTGGCGGCGCGGGCGACAAACGCGGTCACGGCGTGGGCCTTCCGGACATCGGCCGCCCGCCGCATCGAGATCGCCCACGCCGTCGGCAACGAAGCCTCCTGCCGCGTGGCCCACCGTTGCGGCTACCTCCCCGAGGGCACCCTCCGCGCCTCCCACCGCTTCGGCGACGGCACCTACCACGACGAACACCTCCACGCCAGGCTGAGCACGGACGCGGAGGGCGGACTGCCGGTGAACCCGTAGGCGTTCGCCGCGTTGCCGCCTACGGGGCGGCGGCCATCGGGGGCTCGGGGGCTGCGGGGCCCGTCGGGGGGCTGGGCGCCGGACGCCTGAGGTGGAGCATGCGGGGCTCGGAGGCGCTGGCCACGACACCCGTGGCTTCGCCGCACGTCGCACGGCGAGGCATCGGACGCCTTAGACGTCACGCCGACGCCTGCGGCGGAGCGTACGAGCCTCGGGGGCGCGCCGACCACGACACCCGTCGCCGCGCGGGACCGCCCGACGCCACAGGCGCCACGCAGACGCCCACAACAGCGGCAGCATGCGGCGCTCGGGTCGAGCCAGCCCGGCACCCGTCGCTTCGCCGCACGTCGTGGCGCTTTTCCCGACTAAGCGGAGGCGCCCAGAACCGAGAGGACGCAGCCGCGGAACCGCACGTATCCTCCGGACCGTGACACCGACATACATGCTGGACGGCAGGCAGATCAGAACGCTGGAGGACTTCTGGCGAGTCATCGGCGAAGCGATCAACGGGCCGGAGGGCTACTTCGGTCGAAACCTCGACGCCTTCGCTGACTGCCTCAGCGGTGGCTTCGGAGCGCCCGACGACGATGACTACGTGGTTGAGTGGCGCGACCACCAGGTGTCTCGCCAGCATCTCGGATATCCGGAGACAGCTCGCCAGCTTGAGATCCGGTTGTCGCGCTGTCATCCCACGAGCCGCCCCTCTGTAGGCGCCGACCTTGCCGCCGCACGGGATGGACACGGATCCACGGTCTTTGATTGGCTGGTCGAGATCTTCGACGATCGCGCCCCTGGCGTCCTACGACTCCAGTGACCGGTCACGAGGACGTCTTGTTCAGCACGCGGGGCAGGGTGGGCGTGCATGTGCTCCATCGTGACTTCGCGTCCGAGTTACTTGAGCCTGTGACCAGCAATTTCTGTGAGAGCAGGCCCCGTGGCGGCCGCCGGCGCAACCATGGCGATGCTGCGAGGACCTACGGGGAGCATCGCGTAGGACACCAGGTTGTCGATCAGTTCGTGGGCCCCCGGAGTGTTCAGGACCACGTCCTCCCTCCTCGCCGAAGACCAGCCAGAGCACCGCCCCGGTTCCCCACGGCTACCGGCCCCCATCACGGCAGGCGAATCAACTGGATGTCACGAGAAGCTGCGTCCAACCTCGTTGCGCTCCTTCGTCGTTCGGATGCGCAACGTCTGCTGACTAGGCCACGCGGGGGATGCGCTCACGTCCGGCGTGTCGTGCGGTAGTCCGGTCAACACCTCGGGGCCGTCAGACGCCACAGGCGTCACGCCGAGTCGTGCGGTGGAGCATGCGAGGCTCGGGGCGCGTCGGCCACGACGCCCTTCCCGGGGCGGGCCGTTGGACACCACAGGTGCCGCGCCGAGGTCTGCGGTGGAGCATGCGAGGCTCGGGGGCACACGGGCTGCGACGCCCGCCGCGAGGCGGGGCCGCCGGACGTCACAGGCGATACGCCCACGCCTGAGGCGGAACGTGCAAGGCCCGGGGGCGCGCTGGCCAGGACGCCCATCGCTAGGACGCATGTCGCGGGGCTGGGGCGCCGGACGCCAGAGGTGCCACGCTGACGCCTGCGTCGTTGCGTGCGGGGCTCGGGGCGAGCCGGCTCCGGCACCCGTCGCTTCGCAGCCGCTATCCAGAGGCGACGGGCCTCGTTGAGTCACGCTGGGCGAAGCCAGAAGGGGAGTGGGGCCGTGGTGGCCGCGCCTGCGCGACGTACGCGCTCTTGGCGCGGCGCGTGAGGGTGTGCTCTTGGCGGTACTTGAGGCGGTTGACGGTCCGCGCGGCCTCGGCGCAGCCTCGGTGGACCGTCGTGCGAGCGTATCGGCGCTGTCAGCTCGTCCGCTGGTCTCCCGGCCCAACGGGCGCGTGCTCGACCGTGATCGCACCGGCAGGTGGACTTGTGAGTGGGCCCGCCTCGGGGAAGGTCCAGGGGCCGCCCCAGTCCCCTTTGCCAGTGCCGTAACACGGCCCACGCGCCCAACCTCACTCACCCACGGCGGCGCCGACATCGGCTAAACGTGGCCCGCAGGTGTGGAGTTGGGGCCCCGCCCGGTCGTCGCTCCACGCCGATCTGGAGAATGGTGCGGTATGAACTCTCAGTCACCGCGGGGCCCGCTGGCCGCACCGCGCCGGGCCGTGCGGTCGTATCCGCGCCGGGCGCCGCTGACCCTCGCCTACGTCTGCCTGCTGCTGGCCGGCCACGCCTGGATCGTCTACGGCCTGTCGGCCGAGCAGGCGGCCGACGTGCTGGGGTACGTCAGCACCAACCTGGACAACCTCCAGGACCACCCCCTGACCTCCCTCCTCGGCAGCGCGCTGTTCTTCGACGGCACGCTGACCGACGTCGCCTCGCCCGACTTCATAGGCACCCTCATCACCCTGGGCCTCGGTGTCTGCGGGTTCCTGGCCTGGGCGGAGTACCGGTGGGGGCGGGTGCGCGCCGTAGCGGTGTTCCTCGGCGGGCACCTCGCGGCCACCCTGCTCACCGCCGCCGTCATCGCCGTCGCCCTCCGGCAGGGCTGGTACCCGGACGACGTACGGCAGTCCTTGGACTTCGGCATCAGCTACGGCGCGCAGACCGTACTCGCCCTCGGCACCCTCGCACTCCCCCGCTGGGGCCGGCTGCCCTGGGCGGCGTTCGTACTCGCCTGGCCCCTCGGCGGAGCCGAATGGCAGGGTCCGCTGCCGGACTTCACCACCGTCGGCCACCTCACGGCGGCCGTGCTCGGCTTCGCCCTGATTGCCGTACCCGCCCTCCGACGCCCGCGGCCCGACCAGGCCGAACCGGCTTCCGCCCCGGACCGAGCCACCGCAGACCGATCCGGCCGCAGCGCCAGCGCCGAACCGGCCGCCGACCGACGAGGCTGAGCTCGCCCCTCTCCCGCGCCGCCGCGGGCGTTTGCCGGACGCGATGTCGTCACGGGGAGTATTCCGAAGCGTTCGGTGCCTGGACCACCTCCCAGGTCACCGGCACGGACGCTCCGGCCCCGAACCCGACTGGTCCCGGCCCGAGCCCGAGCCCGCGACGGTGGCCGACCTGGGCGGCGTTCGTACGGCCCCTCCGGCTCACATACCGCAGCCGGGCCGGCCGGCTCACCCACTGCACCCAGCGTTGGATCCTGCCGAAGTGCCCTCACCCACCGACAGCCCGGTGTGGGAGCGCGGCGAGCAGCTGGCCCGGCAGCGGCTCTGGGACAGCGGCGATCGCCGGGAGTGGACCGCCGCCTACGCGCTGTCTTGCTCAGCGGATGAGCTGGCCGCCGCACTCATCGGCGGTGCGCGTGCGGGCATCACGCATCTCACGGTCCGGGGGATCACCCGGCTCGACTGCGCCGTTCTCGTCGCCGCCTTCCCGGACCTGACCTGGCTCTCGCTGTCGGGAGACATGGGCACGCTCACATCGGCGGCGGCCCTGAACCAGCTGCCGCGGCTGCGGGGACTCGCGATCACGGAGCTGTTGCCGGGCTGCTGCCTCGCCGTGTCCCAGACGTGGAGGAGGCGTCGTTGCAGGGCGTACCCCCGCACTACTCGGCAGCGATACGCAGGACCTGGCGTTCTCCCGTGCGGAACGTACCGCGGCTCGACGTCGGCAGGGCCCGCAGCTCGGAATGGGTCGACGCCAACCGGCTGCGCAGCCGGGGCGGCCGCGGGCACATCCGCGTACCGCGTACAGAAGCCGTTGCCCAGTACGAGGACACCCGGCGGACCTTCCTCTACACGGTCATCAGCGGCCGTCGGGAATGCGGGCTCGCAGAGCGGGTGCGCCTCCGGAACCCCCTTCAACGCGCTCGACAGCGGCTCGCCGTTCACCTGGAGGTGCAGCGCGAGGACCTGTTCGACGCCCCACCCGTCCTCGCGGACCAGGCGCAGGCCGCAACCGGGCACGGACTGTCCCCGTCCCACGCGCCGTTGATCGAAGGGCTGGGTGCCATCCGCGAACCGCGAGGAAAACCCCTTCGGGCCGAGTCCCGAGGCGCAGTACCCTCGGGCGATGTTGAGGATCAAGGAGCTGGCGCCCGAGGTCGGGCGGGTGGATCTCGACGGGCTGCGGCGGCTCGACCCCAGCCCGCTCGTGCGGTGTGCGGTCGACCCGGCGGAGCCCTGGTGGCGGCGTACCGCCTGCGTGGAGGCGCTGGCCGGGCGGGTGCCCGAGGCGGGACTCGGGGAGTTGTTCGCGTGCGTACGGGACACCGCCGACTCGGGCACGGTACGCAAGGCCCTGCTCGGCCTGCTCTCCGACCGGCCCGAGCTGCTGCCCTGGCTGCGTGACGAGGCGCGGAGCGCGGAGCAGGCGTACGGGATGCCGGAAGCGGTTCTCGCGGCCCGGGGCCGCCTCGGGGATCTCACGGCGACGGCCGAGCTGGCGACGCTCGCGTTCAGCCACTGGCGGCACCGGCGCGAGATCGGGGAGACCGGGCTGGACCTGCTCGTGGAGCGGCACGGCAGGGCGGCGGTGCTCGGGGAACTCGCGGGCGGCGGGCGGCCGGAGGACCGGGCCGCGAGCGTGCTGCTGCGGTACGCGGCCGGCGAGGACGTCATCGACGCCCTCGCCGACCCCGACCCGGCGGTGGCCCACCGCGCGCAGTCCCTCCTGGCCGATCCGGACCGCCTCGCCGCGTACCTCGCCGCCGCGCCGACGGTCGATGCCGCGCTGTGGGCCGCGTACGCCCTGCACCGGCTGACCGGTGACGCCGCGCGCACGCGGGAGGTGTACGAGGCCCTGGGCAGGCCGCGTGTGGAGGTGGAGGGGCTGGACGAGGAGGTCCGGCGGGCGATCGTGCGGGAGTACGCGCTCGAGTGCGAGAAGCAGAGCGATCCGCGCTGGCGGATCGAGGGCCTGTGCGCCGGGGCGGCGGAGCCGGGGGCTCTGGTGGAGCCGGTGGATGAGGAGGGCCAACTGGCCTTGGCGACGGCTGCGTTGAACTCGGCGGGGCTGGCTCCGCGTACGCCGGTCTCGTGCGGGGACGACCATCGGCAGGGCGGTGGGACGTACCACGTCATCCGGTACGGGGACGGGGGCCGCAGCGAGCTGTACATCAGCACGCTGGGCCGGTTCGCGGGGGACCACGAGGACGCCCCGGCGGCTCGCGCGGCCCTGGAGGCGGCGGGCTTCCGCTGGATCGACGCGGCCACGGGCTCGGTACGCGTCACCGGCCTCGGCGTCTACTACTTCGGGGCACGCGAACCCCTGGACGTCCACACGCTCCTGTTCTACTGGCAGGACTGACCCCCGGGCCCGCGCCGACAGGGGCCGAGGCCCGCACCCCGGCGGGGCCACAGGCTGACCCGGCGCTGCTCTGGCAGCCGCGCGTGGCCGCCCAGCACGAAGTGCCACCCTGCCCGGGAACGCCGACACGGGGCCGTCCCGCCGGGCAGGGCGAGCAGCGGGGCCGGGCACCGGGGCGATGCACGCCGGGGAAGGCCGCACCGGGCGGGGCCGGAACGTCCCCAGGTACTCCCACCCGAGCGGGACGAGCAGCGGTCCGACACACCTGGTCCGTGTGCACCGGCGATAGCCCAGCTCGTGCGGCGCGGTCGCGGCAGCTTCGTCCCGCCGGGCCGGCGCCCACCCGGCCCCCCAGCGCCACGCCACGCGATCCACCCCCCGCCAGCCGGACCCCCATGGCACCCAGGGGCGCCTGCCAACGGCGAAGCCGCTGGTCAGACCGGCCGTGCCCAGGCCCGCCCCCCTCCGCCGCGCCAGCCCCAGCAGCGCGGAAACAGCCCGCCGCACATTCGGGGGTTTACGGACGCCGAGGCCGGACAAACGCGCAATGTCGGCCCGTCGCCCCTTTGAGCGGTGTGGTGGCGGCCGAATTCGATGGCCGCGCTTGGCTTCCCTTCCCCCCGGATGCCAAGCGCGGCCACCGTCTGTTCAGCTACGGCTTCCAGTCCGGCGCGCGCCCGCTCAGCGCCACCGCGCGGTCCAGCAGTGGGGCTCCCTCCGGGACGGGTACCACCGGGCCGAAGATGCCTCCGCCCCGGTCGTCCTCCTCGGCGGCCGCGAGGAGGAAGCCGTACGCGGCGTCCAGGGCGGGGCCGTCCGGGGCGTACTCCTGGCCCGTGGCCCTCGCCAGGTCCCAGCCGTGGATCACCAGCTCGTCCACCGCCACCGCTGCCGCGACATCCCCGGGCAGGTCCACTCCCCCCGCGCGGGTCATCCCGGTCCGGGAGGCCGGGTCGCGCCATGCCTCGGCCATCTCGTCCAGCAGGCGGGGCAGCGACTCGCGCCAGTCGGCCGGCAGGGAGGACGCGGCGGGCTCCGGGGCCGAGTCCGTGATCGGGCCGAGGTCCTTGCGGCCCGCGTGGCGGAAGGCGATGGCGAGGCCCCTGATGTGGTCCAGCAGGTCACCGACCGTGTACGCCGGACAGGGCGTCGGGGCGTCGAGACGGGCGTCCGGCACCCCGGCGGCCAGCCGGGCCACGATCCGCGCCTGCTCCGCGAGCTCGAAAGTCGTCGCGTCGGACATCTGCCGCTCCTCCCACAGCCGTGGTCCTCAAGGTCCTGAGGGCCTTGAAGGGTAGACCGGCGGGAGGGGCCGGACTCATCGCGACACCGGCGTCCCGTTCTTCCGCTCCCGCTCCACCACCGCCCGCAGGCTCGTCGCCGGGCGCCCCGTGAGGCGGTGCACGGCATCGGTGACGCGGTCCTCCGCGCCCCCGGCGATGGCCAGGTCCATGTCGGCCAGCAGCCCCGCGAACTCCGCCGGCATGGCCGCGGCCAGCCGGTCGCGCAGATCGGCATGGGAGAGGTGGCGGTGGGCGACGGGGCGGCCGGTGACCTGGGAGAACACGGCGGCGACCTCGTCGTAGCTCAGCGCCTCCGGGCCCGTCAGCACCAGGTCGGTGTTCGGGGCGCGGACATCGGTGAGGGCGCGGACCGCCACGGCGGCGATGTCCTCGGCGTCCACGAACCCGACCCGGCCGGTTCCGGTCGCGGTCAGCAGTTCGCCGTCGCGGCGGATGCTCTCGGCGTGCGGGTGGCCGCCGGTGAAGTTCTGCATGAACCAGGACGGCCGCAGCACCGCCCACTCCTCGAAGATCCCCGGCAGCGCCCGGTGCACCTGCCCCGCGGCCGGTCCGCCCTCCGGGATGGAGGAGGCGCTGAGCAGGACCGCGCGCCGCATCCCGGCATCCCGGGCCCGCCGCAGGAAGGGCAGGACCACGGCCGCCGGGTCGGGATCGCCCACGGGCGGGATCACGTAGACGCGGTCGGCCCCGGCGAGGGCGTCGGCGTGGCCCGCGGGGTCGTACCAGTCGAAGGCGACGGGCTGGGCGCCGGCCACCGGGGTGGCCTTGCGGCTGGCCGCGCGGACCGCGTACCTCTCGGCCACGAGCCCGGCGAGGACGCGGCTGCCGGTGGTTCCGGTGGCGCCGATGACAAGGGTGGTGCCCGTAGCGGGCGGAGTCGTGGTCATCGGTTGCTCCCGGCGAGGGTGACGCCCGTTTCCTGGACGGCGAGGGGGTTCCAGTAGTCGCGGTAGGAGGTGATCCGCCCGTGTTCCACGGTCACCACGGCGATGTACGTCATGTCGAAGGGGGCACCGGTCCCCACCAGCCGGCCGACGCCCCGCATCTCGGCCACGATCGTGCGCGGGTCGTCGGTCCGGTGGATCCGCAGGTCCTCCTCCGGGAAGGCGTGCAGGTCGATGCGGTCGGGATACGGAGCCATGTACGCGGCGATCGCCGGGCGCCCCTCCAGCCGCCGGGGCCAACCGGGCGGCGCGAACGGGAACTCCATCACCCCGTCCTCGGCCCACAGCCCGACCCAGCCGGGGATGTCCTTGGCGAGCAGCAGCCGCAGGCCGTGACGGAACAGCTCCTGCGGGGAGGCCGACCGATCAGGCAAAGGAGCAGGCGAAGGCGCGGAAACACGCTCGGGCATGGGTATCCTCCCTCTCAGCAATGCGGACCCTCGGTCCGCTTTCCACGATACGGACCCCGGGTCCGTTTTTCAATCGGAGGTGCCGCGTGCCCGTCCAGCCCGAGCGTCGGTCCCGCAAGGACGCCGAGCGCAACCGGCAGGCCGTCCTGGCCGCCGCCGACGCCCTCTTCTCCCGCTCGGGCAGTCCCGAGGACCTGACCATGGCCGCCATCGCCGCCGAAGCCGGCGTCGGCAAAGGCACCCTCTTCCGCGCCTTCGGCGACCGCACCGGCCTGCTGCGCGCCCTCTACGAGGCCCGGCTCGAACCGGTGCGACAGGCGGTCGAAGCGGGTCCCCCGCCACTCGGTCCGGGCGCCCCGCCGCAGGAGCGCGTACCGGCCCTGCTCGACGCGATCCTCTGCTTCAAGCTCGACAACCGGCCCCTGGCGCTGGCCCTGGAGGAGAGCGGGGGCGGCGGCGGCCTGTACCAGGCCGGGCACTACGAGCAGTGGCACGGCCTGCTGCGCTCCGCGCTGGAGCGGATCCCGGGCCTGGCCGACGCCGAGTTCACCGCGCACGCCCTGCTCGCCGCCACCCGCGCCGATCTCGTCGAACGCCTGGCCGGACAGGAGGACGTCGGCCGCGACCGCCTGCGCGCCCAACTGACCGCCTACGCCCGCAAGGTCATCGCCCAGCCGTAGAGCCCCCTCCCCCACCGGGCTCCCTCCCCACAGAGCCCCCATACCGCATTCCCCCACCCCCCCGCCACTCACCCACCCCGGCAGTGCGGCCGGTTCCGGCCGCGCCACCCGGGCAGCCCACGTCTGCCCGGAGGCGGCTCCAGGCCCCTCACCTCACGCGCTCCCCCGGCGACGGCACCTCTCGGACCCCCTCACCCGGCCACCCGGACCGCCCACCATGGCGCATATCCGATCGCCCGGTCCGATGAACTCCAACGAAACCGCCCATGGCGGCAGTTGAGCGCAGCTACGCTCCGGCCCACCGGTCAGAAGGTCTCCCTTTTCGATAGTTCGAGGACGCCGATGGAGCAAAAAGACATTCCCCCCGAAACCGCCCACCTCCCCGTGGGATCCCTCCGGACGATGTCCGCGCTCGGGGCCGTGGCCCTCGGCTGCCTGGCCGGGACGCTCGTCTCCTCCTCGGTGCCGCTGGACACCACGCTGATCGTCCTCTCCGCCGCCTGCACCGCCGCCGTGTTCGCCGAGGCGCTACGCCGCGGTCGCGCGCTCGGCGCGCAGACCGCGCGGGTCGCCGCCCTGCGGCACACCGTGGCCCGGCAGGAGGAGGAGGCCGTCCGGCTGTCCTCGGTGGTGCTGCCCGAGGCCATGGAGCGCCTGCACCGGGGCGAGCTGCCCGAGGAGGTACTGCGGGCCCTCGGCGGGCGGCGCGGCCAGGGCGACCGGTGGGGCACGGACAACGAGCTGACCCCCCGGTTCAGATCGGCCCTCCAGGGCGTACTGGCCCACGCCGTCGACGCGGTGGACAACGAGGAGAGCCTGCGCGACTCCGCGCAGCGGGCCTTCGTCAACATCTCGCGCCGCGTGCAGGCGATCGTCCATCAGCAGGCCCACGAGATGCGCGAGATGGAGGACCGGCACGGCGCCAACCCCGACGTCTTCGGCGACCTGCTGCGGCTGGACCACGGCACCGCGCTGATCGGCCGGCTCGCCGACTCCATCTCGGTGCTCGGCGGCGCGCGCCCCGGGCGCCAGTGGAGCCGCGCCGTCACCCTGTACAGCGTGCTGCGCGGCGGGATGTCGCGCATCATCGACTACCAGCGCGTGGAACTGCATTCGGTGTCGGAGGTCGCGATCCTCGGCCCCGTCGTGGAGCCGCTGATCCACACCCTGGCCGAGCTGCTGGACAACGCCACCCGCTACTCCCCGCCGCACACCCGCGTCCATCTCACGGCCACCGAGGTGCAGTCGGGCATCGCCGTGGAGATCGAGGACGGCGGCCTGAGCATGAGCGACGAGGCCCGGATGCGGGCCGAGCGGATGCTCGCGCAGGCGCAGTCGGGCATCGACCTCAACGACCTGGGCGAGACGCCCCGGCTCGGCCTGGCGGTGGTGGGCCGGCTGGCGCAGGCGTACGGCTTCCAGGTGTCGCTGCGCTCCTCGGCGTACGGCGGCGTAAGGGCCGTCGTCATCGTGCCGCAGCACCTGGTCACCACGGCCGCCGCGGCGACCGGTCTCGCGCACGGCATCGGCTCCTCCTCGGGTCCCCGGGCCGTGGCCGCCGTACCGCGTGAGCACCCCGTCGACCGGCCTGCGGCCGCGATGCCCGCGCCGCGGACGCGGCCGAGCCCGGCCGCGGCGAGCCGGCCGGCGGCGGCGCCCGGCGAGACCGTGACCGAACGCACCGCGAACGGCCTGCCGCAGCGGCGCCGCAAGGACCGTGTCACCACCTTCGACGTCCGGCCCGCGGCGGAGCCGCGGCCCACGCAGGACAGCGGCCCCGGCATGTGGCTGGAGGCGTTCCACAGCGGACTGTCCGGCGAGAGCGGCCACGAGGCCCAGGGCGGCCAGGACGCACCGGACTCAGCGACCAAAGGGGCGTAGGCAATGATGACTCAGCGAATCAGCAACATGGACTGGATGCTCAAGGACCTGGCCGCGGGCGTGCCGCAGACGCGGCATGTGATCGTGCTCTCGGCGGACGGCCTCTGCGTGGCGCAGTACGGGGCCGAGACCGATACGGCGGACCGGCTGGCCGCCGCCTGCGCGGGGCTGCAGAGCCTGGCCGGGGCGGTGGCGGCCGAACTCCCCCGCTCGGAGGGCCGGATGCGGCTCGTCGTGATCGAGATGGACGGCGGGTTCTTCTACCTGATGGCCGCCGGTGACGGCTCCTACCTGGCGGTGCTCGCCGACGAGGGAGTCGACGCCGGGCTGATGGGCTCGCAGATGCGCAATCTGGTCACCCGGATGGGAGAGCACCTGAGCACTCCGCCACGACATGACGGGCAGCACGCGTGAAGGAACCGCCCAACAGCTGGGAGGAGAACACTCCCGAACGGCTGTACGTCATCACCGGCGGACGCAGCGGGCCCTCCACCTCCGTCCAGCTGGACCTGGTGACCCTGGTCGTGGCCAAGGCGGCCGCGCTGCCGGAGATGCCGCCCGAGCAGGCGGCCGTCCTGCGGCTGTGCGGGTCGCCCCTGTCGGTGGCGGAGCTCTCCGCGTACGCGGGCCTGCCGGTGAGCGTCGTCACCGTGGTGGTCGGGGACCTGATGGCAGGGCAGCACGTCCACGTCCGTCCGCCGATCCCGGCCGCGCAGCTACCCGACCTTGCTCTGATCGAGGCAGTGATAGATGGACTTCAGAAGCTCTGACACGCTCGCCGGACCGCGTGACGCCGACATCCTCCCGCAGACGGCCAAGGCCGCTGTGAAGATCGTCGTCGTCGGTGGTTTCGGCGTGGGCAAGACGACGATGGTGGGGGCGGTCAGCGAGATCAAGCCGCTCACGACCGAGGAGACCATGACCCGGGCCGGCGTCGGCGTCGACGACACCCGGGGGGTCGACCGCAAGATCACCACGACCGTGGCCATGGACTTCGGCCGCATCAGCGTCAACGAGGAACTGGTGCTGTACCTGTTCGGCACGCCCGGCCAGGAGCGCTTCTGGTTCCTGTGGCGCGGCCTGTTCGAGGGGGCGCTGGGCGCGGTGGTCCTCCTGGACACGCGGCGGCTGGAGATCAGCTTCGACGTCATCGGGCGGCTGGAGGAGCGCGGCGTCCCCTTCGTGGTGGCCGTGAACTCCTTCCCCAACGCACCCGAGCACCCCCTGGAGGAGCTGCGCCAGGCCCTCGACCTGCCCCCGACCGTGCCGATCCTCGTCTGCGACGCCCGCAGGCGGGAGTCGTCCCGCGATGTCCTGCTGACCCTCATGCGCTACCTGCACTCCCAGGCAGCCACCCAGGAGGCACTGTGAGTACGCCCCCCACCCCGCCCCCGCAGTGTCCCGCCCACGCGGCGGCGACGGCGGACGGGCTGCGCCGCCTGCACGGCGCCGAGGCCCAGGCCGATCCCCTCGCGCTGTACGAGAAGCTGCGCGCCGAACACGGTCCGGTGGCGCCGGTGCTGGTCAGCGGGGACCTGCCCGCGTGGCTGGTGCTGGGCCACCGGGAGAACCTGGACGTGGCCCGTACCTCCTCCCGGTTCACCCGCGACCCGCGCGGCTGGCGCGAGATGCGGGAGGGCCGGGTGCCGGCCGACACCCCCCTCGGGCCGATGGTGTCCTGGGTGCCGGTGTGCAACTTCACCGACGGGCCCGTCCACGAGCGGCTGCGGGCGGCCGTGGTGGAGTCCCTGGACCGCTTCGACAAGCGCGGTATCCGCCGGTACGTGACGCGCTTCGCCAACCAGCTCGTGGACCGGATCGCGGGCGAGGGGTACGCCGACCTGGTGCCGGCCTTCTCCGACCAGCTGCCCATGCTGGTGATGACCCAGCTGATCGGCGCCCCGGACGAGCACGGGCCGCGGCTGGTGAACGCGGCGCGCGACATGCTCCAGGGCACCGAGACGGCCCTGCAGAGCGACCGGTACGTCACGGCCACGCTGGAGCAGCTTCTCGCGGACCGCAAGACGGAACCCGCCCGGGACCTGGCCTCCTGGCTGCTGGAGCACCCGGCGAACCTCACCGACACGGAGGTGCTGATGCACCTGCGCGTGGTGCTGATCGCCGCCTACGAGACCACCGCGAACCTGATCGCGAACACGCTGCGGACCGTGCTGACCGATCCGCGGTTCCGCGCCAGCCTCTCGGGCGGTCACATGACCCTGCCGGACGCGCTGGAGCAGGTCCTCTGGGACGATCCGCCGATCAATACGATCATCGGCCGGTGGGCCACCGGGGACACCCTCCTCGGAGGCCGGCAGATCAAGGCCGGTGACATGCTCCTGCTCGGGCTGGCCGCCGGGAACGTGGATCCGCAGATCCGGCCCGATCCCGACGCCTCCGTCCACGGCAACCGCTCCCACCTGGCGTTCAGCAGCGGCCCGCACGAGTGCCCGGGGCAGGACATCGGCCGGGCGATCGCGGACACGGGCATCGAGGTGCTGATGGACCGGCTGCCCGATCTCCAGCTGGCGATCGACGCGAGCGAGCTCCGCTGGCGCGGCACGCTGATGTCCCGTCACCTGCTGTCCCTGCCGGTACGGTTCGCCCCGCGCCCGGTGGCGTACGGGGAGGCCGGCTACGACCAGCCGTCGGAGCATCCCGTGCACACGCCGGTCCCGCAGCAGGCCGCCGCTCCGGTTCCGGTTCCGGCCGCGGTCCCGGCTCCGGTTCCGGTTCCCGCGGCCGCCCCGGTGGTGCCGCCGCGGCCGGCCAGGCCGCCCGCGGGGGGTTCGCGGCGCCGCAAGGTCAGCTGGTGGCGCCGACTGCTGGGCCACGACTGAGCGGCCCGGCCGCGCCGCCCCGAGGCCCCGTCCGCGACGCATGCGGACGGGGCCCGGCCGTGTTCAGCCGTCGAGGTGGCGCCACCAGGCGGCGAGGGCGGGCAGGTCCGGCGGCTCGGTCCCCGCGGCGGCGGGGCCGTCGGCGTACCGGAGGGTGAAACGGGATCCCTCATGCGGCAGTTCGTACCGATTGCGCGGGCTGGCGTACCGCGGAGCCCGGGTCTGCCAGGCGAGGGAACCGGCCATGTAGTGGCCCAACGCCTCCATGTACGAGCGGAGTTGCGGGTCGGCGCCGTCCTCCAGCCGCTCGCGCAGCCGGAGGAAGAGGACCATCACCCGGTCGCGGAGCGCCACCGCGAGCGGGACCGCCTCGGCCGGGGTACGGCCCTCCTGGTGGGCGAGGACGTTGACGAGGTTGATCTCGGGCCGCTCCAGGTGGTCGTCCTTGTCGTAGGAGAAGAGGTCGTTGTCCGCGCTGACGACGAAGCCCGCCGCGTCCGTCAGGGCCGTGACGGCGGGTGAGCAGAGCACGTCCGCCGGCAGCCGGTTGCCGCGGGCCACGTCGGACCAGGTCAGCGAAAAGCGGGTGCCGTTGGCCATCGGCCCCATCGCGACGAAGTCGTTGAGGCCCGGCATACCGCCGTTCTCCGCCCGCGCGGCCCGCCAGGCCGCGCCGAGCAGCCAGTCCCGTGTGCCCTCCACGAAGCGGCGCAGCTCGTAGGGGCCGAGCATGGCGTGCGTACGGTGGACGAGGTCCAGCAGGGCCCGGGTCACCGGGCCCTCGGGCAGTACGGCCGCCCCGGGGTCCTCCAGGGTGCGCAGGAGCCGTACGCCGTGCTCGACGACGGCGCCGGTCCCGACCTCGGGGGAGCCGGAGTCCTGCCAGTCGTCGACGGCGTTGGCCCAGTAGTTCCACTGGGTGAAGAGCAGCACCGCCTCCACATCGCCCTCGGGGATGATGCGGCAGGAGAAGTCGGCGCTGTGGGTGGCGAGGCCCCAGGCGCGTTCGAGGGCATCGGGGTAGAGGCCGAAGGCGTCCAGCCAGTCGACCGCCCGGGCCTCCACCCGCTTGGCCTCGGGGTGGAGGCGGTCGCGTTCCAGCGGGCAGTAGAAGGCGGGCAGGGAGGGGCCGAGGAGCGAGGGGCGCGGGGTCGCGGTCATACGGAGCCCCGCTTCCGGAAGCACAGCAGCCGGGTCTCGACGGCGTGGTCGCGCCAGAGCCGGAAGAATCTGCTGTGCGCGACGGTCGACTGCTCCAGCCGTTCGGCGGTCCAGGCGCCGGGCGCGGACCCCGGGCCGGGGGCGGTGCCGGTGGAGCGGATCCGGTCCAGTTCGGCGGTGTTCCAGGCCATGGACTGCATCCAGAACTCGGCGACGGACTGTGTCACGTCCTCGTCCCGGACCGGCTCCAGGCCGGCCGCTTCGGCCGCCGCCAGGTATTCCTCGCGCCGGCCGAGGCGGGTGCGGTAGTAGTCGTCCATGAAGTCGCGCCACTCCGTGCGGGCGGCGAAGTGCTCCTGGATGCCGAACCAGCCGCCGGGTTCGAGGGCGCGGGCGACCACCGCGAAGAGGCGTTCGCGGTCGAGGTAGCCGCTGCTCTCGTTGGCGTAGACGGCGTCGTAGGCCGCTCTCTCGTCGAGCTCGTGCACATCGCCCAGTAGGGGCCGCACTCTCCCTTCGACCCCGGCCTGGCGGGCGAAGTCCCGTACGAGGGGGAGGTGTTCGGGGGCGATGGTGAGACCGGTGACCGTGGTGCCGTGCTGCTGGGCCCAGTAGAGGGAGGTGCCGCCGAGGCCGCAGCCGATGTCCAGCAGGCGGCGGGGCGGTGTGTCGTAGGCGCCCCAGGTGCGGGCGGCGTGGTCGACGATCCGTTCCTGGGCGTCGAACAGGTTCCGCTTGAGGGCGCTCTGGGGGACGGTCGTGTCCGGGAAACCGTCCGGATAGAGCCCCACATGGAAGTGGACGCGTGGGCCCGGGCCGTACTTCTGCAGGATCTCCTGTGTCTTGCGGCTGTAGTAGAGCCGTACGGGATCGTCCGCGGCCGATCCGGGGCCGGTTCCTAATGACGATACGAAGGGTATGGCGCGCATGGATGTCCGCCCTCTCGTGAGGTAGCCCGTCTCGCGGGAACGCGGCCGAACCAAGCGGCGGCGTCCGCAAGTTGACTGTTGAAGCACAGTCATCGTGGCACTTCACGGGCTCCCCGTCAGCCCACTGAACAGCACGGACCGCCATCCGGCCACCAGAGGGCCCAGGATTCCCCGAAGGGGGGCGTACGCGGGCGCACTTCATTGCCGGTGCAGACATTTTGTTCGATTTTCCCGCCGCCTGTGACGCGGGCGCGCGGGCCGTGGCCGTCCGGGGTGAACCGGACGGCCGGGGAGGTCAGAGCCAGCAGGGGGACCAGTAGCAGATGTTGCGGGTGGCCGTGCCGCCGGTGGACGGGCGGTTCAGGCCGAAGCTGGTGGCGTGCTCGCCGTCGGTGGCGCAGCCCCATTTCACGGTGACCGTGGTGGTGGAGGTCGGGACCCGGTTGAACTGGAAGCTGTACGGCCTGGTCATGCCCCCGGATCCCAGGGAGGCCCAGCCGCTCTCGCCGTGGCTGGACTGCACCCAGGCCCACGTCACCGTGTTGGAGCTCGCGTAGTTGCAGCCGATCTTGCCGTTCAGCAGGACGCTTCCGCTGTTCGGCCATGCCTGGGCGGGTGTCGCGGTCAGCGGCAGGAGCGCCGTGGCGGCCAGTGCGGTGGCCGACAGGAGCGCGCGCGTCCGGAGCCTGCGGTTCATGTGTTTCCTCCCCTTGTTCCTCCCGGCTCCCACCGGGGCGCCCGACGTTGCCACGCGCCCGGGGGGAGCGGACAGGTGCGTCGGAGGGGCGCTCGAATCCCCGGGGGGCGTGCGCCGCTGGTCCGTGCGCGCCGGGCAGCGGAGGAGAGTGAGGGCTCAGAGGCGGACGATGACCAGCGCCGTGTCGTCGCTGGTGCCCCCGGCCGGGAGGAGTTCGAGGAGGAGGGCGTCGGCCAGGTCCTCGGGGTCGGCCGTGCGGTGGCGGCCGAGGGAGGCGGCGAGGCGGGCGAGACCGGCGTCGATGTCCTCCCGGCGGCGTTCGATGAGGCCGTCGGTGTAGAGGACCAGGGTGTCCCCCTCGCCAAAGGCGGTGGTGGCCTGGGGCCGGGCCACGTGCTCGGGGCGGGCGCCGAGCGGCGGGTCGGTGGCCCGGTCCAGGAACTCCACGGTGCCGTCGGCGTGCAGCAGGGCGGGCGGGAGGTGGCCCGCGCTGCTGTAGGTGAGGGTGTGGGTGTCCCAGTCGACGCAGGTCTGTACGGCGGTGGTGTTCTCCGCGCCCTCGACGGAGCGGGCGTACAGCCCGAGGACCTCCAGGGCCTGCGCGGGGCCGTCGGCGACGCGGGAGGCGGCGCTGAGGGCGCTGCGCAGCAGGCCCATGACCCCGGCGGCGTGCAGCCCGTGACCGACGACGTCCCCGACGGCGACCCCGATCCGGTCGCCCGGCAGATCCACGAGGTCGTACCAGTCGCCGCAGACGTTGAGCGAGCCGACGGCGGGCCGGTAGCGGACGGCGGCCCGGTGGTGGCCCACCGGTCCGGGGGCCGGGAGCATCACGTCCTGGAGGGCGAGCGCGACCTCGCGTTCGCGGGCGTGGGCCTCGCGCAGCCGCTCGTTGACCTGCTGGAGTTCCCGGGCGCGGGTGTACAGCTCGGCCTCCAGTACCCGGGCGTGGCTGTCCTGGGGGCCCGAGCGGGCCTTGATCAGGGCGGTGACCTCCTCGACCCGGTGGAGCAGCAGCACGACCTGCCCGTCCGGGCCGAGCACGGGCGCGTTGACGGGGCTCCAGTAGCGCTCCTCCCACTCCCCCGGCCGCTCCGCCGACTCCACGTCGTAGCGCTGGAGGGCCATGGTGTCGCGCTCCCCCGTGGCCAGGACCCGTTCCAGGGACGCGCCGAGGTTCCGGGTGCCGGTGGGGGCGGGGTCGCCGGGGTTGTCGGGGAACACCTCGAACAGCCGGCGGCCGACGAGGCTTTCGCGCGTACGGCCCGACGAGCGCAGGAACTCCTCGCTGGCGTCCACGAAGCGCAGCTCGGGGGTGAGCACGGCGACCATGCCGGGGATCGCCCGGAACACCGCCGCGTAGTCGATCCCCGCCTCCGCCATGACAGTCCGCCCGCAGCTCGGTCCCGGTAGGTGACCACCCCACGATAGGAGCGGCCGGGCGGGCCCGCCCGGCACACCCCGGCCGAACGGGTGGGGCGTACGCCCTCCCCGTCCGGCCGGGTAGCGGCTAGCGCGGGCCGGGGGTCGCGGCCTCGCCGACCAGTTCCTCCAGGACGTCCTCCATGGTCACGTAGCCCACGACCGTGCCGTCGGCGTCCGTGACGGCGGCCAGGTGCGTGCCCGCCGAGCGCATGGCCGTCATGGTGTCGTCGAGCGGGGTCTCGACCGGCACCCGGGTGACCGTGTGCAGGGCCGTACGGGGGAAGGGCGCGGCCCGGTCGGCGGCGGCGAGGGCGTCCTTGATGTGCAGGAAGCCCAGGATCGCGCCGTCCGTGCCGGTGACCACCAGCCGGGAGAAGCCGTGCCGGGCAGCGGTGCGCTCCAGGCCGCGCGGGGTGATGTCCTGGTCGACGGTGACGAACTCCGTCCGCGGGATCATGATCTCGCCGACCTTGCGCGTGCCGAGCTCCAGGGCGTCCTGGAGGCGTTCGCTGTCCCCCGGGGCGAGCAGGCCCGCGTCCTGGGAGTCCTTGACCAGCCGCGCCAGCTCGTCGTCGGTGAAGACCGCGCCGACCTCGTCCTTCGGCTCCACCTTGAGCAGGCGCAGCAGGGCGTTGGCGAAGGCGTTGATACCGAAGATCAGCGGCCGCAGCGCCCGGGTCAGGGCGACCAGCGGCGGGCCGAGCAGCAGCGCCGTCGGCGCCGGGGCGGCCAGCGCGATGTTCTTCGGGACCATCTCGCCGATCAGCATGTGCAGGTACGTCGCCAGCGTCAGGGCGATCACGAAGGCGATCGGGTGGATGAGCGCGTCCGGCACGCCGATCGCGGCGAACGGCGGTTCCAGCAGATGGGCGATCGCCGGTTCCGCGACGGCGCCCAGGACCAGCGAGGACACGGTGATGCCGAGCTGGGCGGTGGCCATCATCGCGGACAGGTGCTCCAGGCCCCACAGGGTGGTCCTGGCGCGCCGGTTGCCCTTGACGGCGGCCGGCTCGATCTGGCTGCGGCGTACGGAGATCATGGCGAACTCGGCGCCGACGAAGAAGGCGTTCGTGATCAGGGTCAGGGCGCCGATCAGCAGCTGGATCGTGGTCATCGGGCGTCCTCCCGCTCGGTCCCGTCCGCGAGCGCGGCGGCGGGCGCCGTGACGGTCACCCGGTCGGCGCGGTGGTGCTCGACGTCGAGCACGGTCAGTTCCCAGCCGTCGACGTCGAGCGTGTCGCGCTCGACGGGGATGCGGGCCAGGCGGGTGGCGATCAGGCCGGCCAGGGTCTCGTACGGGCCCTCGGGCGCGGCGAAGCCGATCTCCTCCAGCTCGTCGAGGCGGATGCCTCCGTCGGCCTCCCAGACGCGGCGGCCGTTGTCCTCGGGGGCTTCGATGAGGTCGGGGACCTCCAGCGGGTCGTGCTCGTCGCGGACCTCGCCGACGACCTCTTCGACGATGTCCTCGACGGTGGCCACGCCGGCGGTGCCGCCGTACTCGTCGATCACCACGGCCATGGTGCGGGACCTGCGGAGCCGGCCCAGCAGGGTGTCCACGGGGAGGGAGTGCGGGACGAGCAGCGGCTCGGTCATGAGCTCGGTGAGCGGGGTGAGGTGCCGCTTGTCCTCCTCCACGGCGAGTACGTCGCGCACGTGGACGGTGCCGATGACCTCGTCGAGGCTGTCCCGGTAGACGGGGAAGCGGGAGACGCCGGTGGCCAGGGCCAGGTTCGCGGCGTCCTGCGCGGTGGTGTGGGCCTCCAGGGCCTGGACGTCCACGCGCGGGGTCATCACGTTCTCCGCGGTCAGCTCACCGAGGTGCAGGGTGCGGACGAACAGCTCCGCGGCGTCGGCCTCGATCGCGCCCTCGCGGGCGGAGTGCCGGGCGAGCGCGACCAGCTCCTCGGGGGTGCGGGCGGAGGCCAGCTCCTCGGCGGGCTCCAGCCCGAAGCGGCGTACCAGGCGGTTGGCGGTGTTGTTCAGGTGCCGGATCAGCGGGGCGAACACGGCGGTGAAGGCACGCTGCGGGCCGGCCACGACCTTGGCCACGCCGAGGGGGTGGGAGATCGCCCAGTTCTTCGGGACGAGCTCGCCGATCACCATCAGGACGATGGTGGACAGGACCACGCCGAGCAGGGTGGCGGTGGTGGCGACGGCGCCCTCGGGCAGGCCGGCGGCGGTCAGCGGACCGCGCAGCAGGGCCGATACGGAGGGCTCCGCGAGCATGCCGATGACCAGCGAGGTCACGGTGATGCCCAGCTGGGCGCCGGACAGCTGGAACGTGAGCCGCTTGGCGGCCTTGAGCGCGCTCTCGGCGCCGCGCTCACCGGCGGCCGCGGCGCGTTCGAGCTCGCCGCGCTCGACGGTGGTCAGGGAGAACTCGGCGGCGACGAACACCGCGCAGGCCAGCGTCAGCGCGAGGGCGAGGAGCAGCAGCAGGATCTCGGTCACCGTGCCACCCCCGCTCCGGGCTCGTCGCTTCGCGGGCAGGTCGTGGCACGGCAGGGACTGGGAGGTTCACCCATTGCGGGTCTGCTGCTCCGTTCATTTCTCGGGCGGACCGCTTGAGGTCCGGAAGCCTGTTCGGTTACGGACAGTATCCGCGACCGGTTGGCAAAGGGCAAGTAAAGCCGGTCACGGCCCGCTCCTATGCTTCTACATGCGTGTAGATTTTTCCAGCGCCGATCTTCCCTGATCGCGATGGAAGGAGAGAACGCCACGATGGTGTTCAAGAGACTGCTCGGTTCGATGGGCGTCGGCGGTCCCGCCGTCGACACGGTCCTCGACCCCATGAGCGCCGTACCCGGCGGGAACCTGTCCGGCGAGGTCCGGCTCACCGGCGGGCGCGCCGACTTCGACATCGAGCACGTCACGCTCGAACTCGTCGCCCGCGTGGAGGCCGAGACCGAGCACGGCGAGCACGAGGGAACCGTCGTCTTCGAGCGGTTCACCGTGGCCGGCGGCTTCCGCCTCCACGAGGGCGAGCGGCGCACCGTGCCCTTCGCGGTCACCCTCCCGTGGGAGACCCCGGTCACCGAGCTGCACGGGCAGTCACTGGGCATCGTCCTCGGCGTCCGCACCGAGCTCGGCGTGGCCGGCGCCAAGGACAAGGGCGACCTCGACTCCTTCGCCGTACGCCCCCTCCCCGCGCAGGAGGCCGTCCTCGAAGCCTTCGGCCACCTGGGCTTCGGCTTCCGCTCCGCCGACCTGGAGTACGGGCGGATCGGCGGCACCGGCCAGCAGCTGCCCTTCTACCAGGAGATCGAGCTGAGCCCCGCGCCGCGCTACGCGGCGAGCGTGCAGGAGGTCGAGCTGACCTTCCTGGCCTCCCCGGCGGGCCTGGAGGTGGTCCTGGAGGCCGACAAGCGCGGCGGCCTCTTCACCGGCGGGGGCGATGTCCTGGCCCGGCACGTCATCGAGCACGACCAGGCGGAGCGCACCGACTGGAACACCGAGGTGGACGGCTGGATCCGGGCCCTGGTCGAGGCGCACGACGCCCGCAAGGGGCACGGCTCGTACGGGCACGACGCCCACGACGCCCACGGTCACGACGTCCACGCCCACGGCGGGCACGGCCGGTCCGGCCCCGGCATGGGCACGGTCGTCGCCGCGGGTGCGGCCGGGGTCGCCGTCGGCGTGGTCGGCGGCATGGTCGCCGCCGAAGTCGTGGACGAGGTCGGGGACTTCTTCGAGGACGAGGACGAGGACGCAGACGAGGAGTCCTGAGCGGCGGCCGGGCAGCCGGGCGGCCGACGCCCGGCCGACGCTCACGCGGAGAACGTCGCCGCGTGCAGGATGAAGTAGAGGGTGACGGCCGCGTTCGCGGAGGACAGGGCGGAGACGGTGGCCCCGCCCGCCGCCGCCCACACGGCCAGCCCGACCATGGTGAACACCGGCGGCCAGGCCCGGCCCACGGGCGCGGGCCCCAGCAGAGCGGCCACCCGGCGCGGCACCGGCCCGGCCACCGCGAAGTGGGCCAGGGCCGCCGGTCCGCCCCGCGAGATCAGCGCGGCCTTGCCGATGGCCCGGGCCACGGTCCGCCGGCTGCCGACCCGGGCGGCGGCCTCTTCGTCGGCCCAGCGCTCCGAGGTGTAGGACACGGCCGTGCACAGCGGCCGCAGGAAGGGATTGGCCCGCGCTGCCAGCCGTACGGTCAGCAGGTAGCGGTGGTGGCCGCCGCGCAGGTGAGCCCGCTCGTGCGCGAACAGGGCCCGCCGCTCGCGGGAGGTGAGCGCGGCGAGCATGCCCGTACTGACCACCACCCGGTCCTGCCGCCGGCCCGGCAGGGCGTAGGCGTACGGGGCCTCGTCCGGCAGCACCGCCACCGGACCGGGCCGGGCCGTGCGCACCGCGTCCTCGACCCCCCGGCGGAACCGCCGGTGCCGCCAGGCGGCGGTCGAGCAGGAGGCCAGTACGGTGATCAGCGCGGGGATGGCCAGCCGCCCGGCCACCTCGTCGTACGGGACGGCCTCGCGGACCTCCGGGTCCGACCAGCTGTCCGGCAGCGGGTTGCCGGGGAGCTGCGCGGTGCCGACGACCATGACGAGGGCGAGGCACAGGGTGCTGCACGCGGCCAGGACCGCCGCGATGACCGTCAGCAGACGGGTGGCGGTACGCGGATGCAAGTGCTGTTCGGCGAGGCGGGCGATCGGCCAGGCGGTGAGCGGAAGGACGAGCGGCAGGAAGACGAAGACCCCCATGGCGTCAGTCTTCCTCCTCCTCGGCCGCCTGGGCCAGCAGATCCCGCAGCATCCGCTCGTCGCCCGGGGGCAGGGCCGTGACGAAGCTGGCGAGGACCGCGTGGCGGTTCTCCTCGCCGTCCAGCACCTTGCGCATCCGCAGCGCCGCGAGGCCCGCGCCGTCGGCCACGGGCGTCCACTGGAAGGAGCGGCCGACCCGCTCCCGCTCCACGGCGCCCTTGGCGTGCAGCCGGGTCAGGATCGTGATCACCGTGGTGTAGGCGAGCTCACCGCCCAGGCGCTCCTGCACCCAGGCCACCGGGACGGGGCCCGGGGCCTCGCCCAGCGCGCCCAGCACGGCGGCCTCCAGCTCGCCCTGGCCGCGCCGGCGCGCGTCCTGCTGCCCGGAACCGCCTCTGTGCCCGTCCGTCATCCCGTCGGCCTCCCGCCGTCACTCCCCCGCCCGTGCCGGGACGGTTCATCGTACTGACCGCCGCGCGGGCGGGGCCTCACCTGTTCGGGGTGCGTCACCACGCCAAAGGCTTCCCCGGATTGCGTCCCGCGCACGGGCGTACAGGCTGGGAGGCCAGGCAGGCATCCGGTCGCACAGGGCGAGGGTCAATGATCGTATCGGTGATGTCCATGCCGGACGGCGCCCTGACCCGCACGCCCGTCTCCGAGGCGCGCGCACGCCTCGCGAGCTCCTCCTTCCTCCTCGTCGACGTCGAGCTGCCCGACGTCGGGCAGCTCGGCGTCGGGCTCCCCGAGCGGGAGGCGGACCGGTCCGGCGGGCAGCCGCTCGCGCACCAGCTGGGTCTGGAGGCCGCCGATCTGGCGTGGCTGGGCCGCGAGGGGGAGTCCGTACGGGCCGAGTTCCGCGGGGACAGCGCCACGTTCGTGGTGCCCGCGATCGACGGCGGGGAGGTCGTGCACGTGCACCTGGTCGTGACCGAGACCTACCTGGTCACCGTGCACCGGGGCGCGGCGCGGCTGGTGCGGAGCCTCGTCGAGCGCTTTCCGAGCGAACGCCCGGCCGATTCCGTGGCCATGCTGTTCCTGCTGCTGGACGAGGCGCTGGAGACGTATCGCGGGGCCGCCGTGCAGGCGCTGCTGGACGTGGAGGACCTGGAGGACGAGATGTTCCGCCGCAGGCAGCCCGAGCAGGTCTACCGCCTGGCCCGGCTGCGCCGTACGGCGGCCCGGCTGCATCACACGCTCCTGCCGTACCACCGGGTGACGGAGGAGACGGTGACGCGGCGGATGATGAGCGGCAGCTTCCCGGAGGAGCGGCAGCGGCTGGTGCGCGAGTACGAGCGCACCGCGCGGCTGGTGCTCGCGGACATCGAGTCCTTGCAGGAGGCGACCCGGCGGGCCTTCGGCACGTACTCCTCGCTGGTGTCCGGCGACCAGAACGGTGTGATCAACCGGCTTGCCATCGTCTCGACGATCTTTCTGCCGCTGACCTTCCTGACCGGGTTCTTCGGGATGAACTTTGCCTATCTGACCAATGAGTTGGAGAGCGGGGCGGTCTTCTGGCTGCTCGCCGTCGGCCTCCAGGTGGCCTTCCTGGCGGTCGCGCTGTACGTGCTGCACCGCACGGGGATCTGGCGGCGGCTCCAGGACGACGACGGTGAGGGTGACGACGAGTAGCGGGGGCGGCCGTCCGGCGCCACGGGGGCAAACGGCCCGTGGCGCCGGACGGCTCGGGTCAGTTCACGCGTTCGATGCGGGCCCGGCGGATCAGGTTCTTGCCCGGCTCACGGACCTTCTCGAACGCCGCGTTGTTCAGCAGGACGCAACTGCCCGAGGGACCGTTCACCGTGACCGTCGTCGCCTGGCCGTTGTCCAGGTTCGTCACCTTGAGCTTGGTCCCGACCGGGAACGTGCCGCTGGTCGCCGCCGGGGCGCCCGCCTCGCCCGACAGGGTCACCGTCGAGCCCGGGCACACCACCTCCCCCGTGGCGGGCGGCGCCTGTACGGCCGTGGGCGGTGCGGGCGCGGCGCCCTGGGCGGCACCCGCACCGCCCACGCGTTCGATGCGGGCCCGGCGGATCAGGTTCTTGCCCGGCTCACGGACCTTCTCGAAGGCCGCGTTGTTGAGCAGGACGCAACTGCCCGAGGGGCCGTTCACCGTGACGGTTGTGGCCTGGCCGTTGTCCAGGTTGGTCACTTTCAGCCGGGTGCCCACCGGGAACGTGCCGCTGGTCGCCGCGGGCGGGCCCGCCTCGCCCGACAGGGTCACCGTCGAGCCCGGGCACACGACGTCGGGGGCGGCGGCGTTGCCGGTCGCCATGGTGGCGACGACCCCGCCGGCCACCAGGGCTCCCGAGAGGACGGACAGCACGAGCTTCTTCTTCACACTCATCGTTCGTTTCCTGGACACCGGCACTCCTCGATCCACTGGACGCTGTCCCCCGTCAGCGTGCATACGGGCGCCCGTGCGAGGCCGGTTCAGTTCTGTCACCAGCGGACAAAATTCGGCGGGCCCGGTGCCCCGTGGCCGCCGCATACGTGTCGGCTGCCGGAAGCGGGGCATCCGGCAGCCATGACACTGACGCTGTTGTTCCTCCTGCCTCTGGGGCTCGCCCTCGTGCTGCTGGCGACCGGCGACTCGCATCCGCGCGGACGGCACCGCGACCGTCCCTGAACTAGCCCCGAGGCAGGCCCCGGCTTCCCGCGCGGGCGCGCGGGCTGCTCCTGCGCGAGCTGGGCGGACCCCACGCCGTCACCCGGCTCTGCCGCTCGCTGGGGGACCGTACGACACGGCTCG